>JARYLI010000007.1 GCA_029907715.1 Methanothrix sp. | reverse complement strand
AAAGGAGATCGTGAGCTGGGTTTAGACCGTCGTGAGACAGGTCGGTTACTATCTGTCAGGGGTGTTCTGCGGTCTGAGGGCAGGCTGGCTTTAGTACGAGAGGAACAAGCCAGCGGCGCCACTGGTCGATCGGTTGTCTGGCAAGGCACCGCCGAGCAGCTACGCGCTAACGGGATAAGGGCTGAAAGCATCTAAGCCCGAAACCCAACCCGAAAAGAGACCGCTCCAAGGGCCCTCGTAAAAGACGAGATCGATAGAGTCGGGGTGTACGCACCAAGGCAACGAGGTGCTCAGCCCGCGACCACTAACCGCCCAAGCAGCCGTCCCGCTGATCTCAGGCGAATTCTGGATCTGTAAAGCGTCATACACAACGCGCCAAGGTGGCGGAGAGGCTACGCAAATGCCTGCAGAACCAAACCAGCGGATAGCATTACCACTCCGGTTCGAATCCGGACCTTGGCTTCCAAATGAGAGCGGCGGCCATAGCGGCGGGGAAACTCCTGAACCCATCCCGAACTCAGAAGATAAGCCCGCCCACGTCCTGCACTGTACTGAGGTGCGCGAGCCCTCGGGAAATGCAGGTCGCTGCCAACTCTCAATAATAACAACATCCTTCATGCTTGTTTTTGCTGTTATTTTCTCTTCGGCACTTTTCTTAATGCGGAAATGTTATCACCCATAAACCCAGATTTATTTTGATGTCCGGCTTTGTGAAATTCGACCCGCGCACAAGACTTGCGCATCTCGAGGAGCATCTGCGGCGCATCCACAGAAACCTCCCCCCGGAGGAGGCCAGAATACAGCTTCTGAGATGCAGGCTTGTTGCCTACAAACTGATCGCAGAGATAGGGGACCACGCATACGATAAACTGTACGTGGACAGGCTCATGTCTGAGATCTACGATAAGCTGAGCGAGCTCTCAGGCGTCCAGCTCACAGATCCATACATCAATCCATGCGAGTCACAGTATCAGATCGTGGAGGAGCTGAAGAGCTACAGGTACAGAGACCCGAATGAGCGCTTCATGAGGTTTGTGAGGGAGGAGTTCAGGGAGATATTCATTCCCACGCTTTTCCTTCTGACCTACCTCTGCAGGTCCGAGAAGAAATACACCTGGGAGGAGGTCAGGTCGCAGCTGGATGTGATCATGCATGATCTGGGCGTTGACGTTCCCTGGGATGAATGCGAGGAGGAGCTGAGAAGGTACGCAAGGAAGGTCTTTCCAGTTCTTGACATCGCAGTAGCAGTGTGATTGGGTACTCACACAATAATTTTCCTGTATGTGGACCAAACTCAATGTAATCTTTATATTATACATGATCTGAATAACACTGGCGATCTGCATGGATGCGGAGATCTCATCGATACTGGGCCTGGAGGTGTACACCGATCGCGGTGTGTTTGTTGGCAAGGTCGAGGATGCCGTTCTGGACGCTGAGGGCGGCACCCTGAGCGGCATCGCGGTCGGATCTCTCAACAGGGAGCTCTTCGATCTCAAGGGCAGAGGGATCATAGTGCCGTTCAGATGGATCACTGCAGTGGGAGATATAGTCATAATGAGGCATACGAAGAGGGTTGCTGCAAAGAAAGAAACCCCTCCCAGAGAGTAGCATGACTGTAAGCGGCTGCAGGAACGGGGCGATATTCTCAGAGCTTCGCGTTCGTTCCCCTTTTTTTGTCCGCGTGGACGGCCGCGGGTTCGGGAGGATGCTCCGGGATTTCAGCAAACCATACGACCTTGGATTTGCGCGATCGTTCGTCTCTGCTGCGAGGGCATTCATGGAGAGCTCCGGCCTGGCTCCGGTATTAGCGTACACATTCTCCGATGAGGTCAACCTTCTCTTCCTGGACGAGCCTTTCCGGGGCAGGCTCGAGAAGCTCGACTCTGTTACAGCATCATACATCGCATCATCGCTCTCCATATCCCTTGGCAGGGCTGTCTCGATGGACGCGAGGGTGATACCTGTCTGCAGGGAGGAGATCATCAGGTATCTCCAGGAATCCCAGGCCGAAGCCTGGCGGAACCACGTATTCTCCTACGGTTTCTACACTCTTGTTGATGAAGGGATGAGCCATTCTGGCGCGATGGAGTCGCTCCGCAACATGAGGGAGAGCGATATACACGAGATGCTCTTTCGGCGCGGCGTGAATCTCGCCAGGACCCCTGCCTGGGAGAGGAGAGGGGTTATGATATACAGATCGAGCTCAGGTGTTGTTGAGGATTGGGATCTCCCGCTCTTCACCACTGAGGATGGCCGCAGACTCGTGGAGGAGATACTGTCTGCAGCGGAGCGATGAACAAAAGCGAATCGCCTTCGGGAAATGTAGAACAAAGTGGGGTTTTCTCGGATATGTAAAATGCCACCCATTGTGGCCTCGAAAGCGGCCGTATCTGTTGGGCAAATCAGTAACCTGAGATCACGATCACTTTCTGTGGCTTTAAAGGGATTGAGTATTCGGTGAAATAGCGGGTTGGATTATGGAGAAGTGATCCAAAGAATAATAATTCGACCTTACTGCTGGATACGCTCAGCCCACTTACCGCACCAATTATCGAGATGACAAGCGCAGCTGAATATACCAATGCATGTAGCTAAATTCGACTTTAAGCATATGATGAAATCATACGTTATTCTTAAATAATAAGATATACAGTTTTAAGTCAATTAAATGATATCCAATAATAGTATAGTAATAACAATGGTGGTCGTGATGTACAGATCAATTGCCCTGATGGCATTGTTGGCTGTTCTTACCGGCATCCCGGCGCTTGCTTTCGATAATATACCAGGAGATCTGAATGGCGACAGGGTAGTCTCAGACGATGAGCTGAAGATCGCAGAGGAGTCATACGCTAAAGGCGAGATCTCATCAGATTCGCTGTCTGAGATAAGACATATCCATGAGAGATACCCTATGAGCGTTGTGGATTCTGCCGGCAGAAACGTAACCCTTTACAGACCCGTGAGGTCCATTGCCTGCACGGTATCCCACCAGCTTGAGACGCTGAGGTCGATCGGGGTGACGCGAGATTTGGTGGTTGCAGCACCTTCTGACATAGAGAAATACTCACTCTTCCAGGAGTATCATGACCTTCCAGAGATAGGCCACTTCTACGAGCCTGATCTCGAGAAGATAATCCAGATACATCCCGACCTTCTGCTCGTGCATCCGGGGCCCGGCCCCACCGGTCAGAACTACCTTCAGACGGTGCTTGACAGGCTCAACAACACAGGTATAACAATCTTCTGCCTGGCATGCAGCCGGCCTGACTCGTATCCAGAGGAGATCGAAAAGCTCGGCAGGCTCCTGGAGAGAGAGAATGAGTCCGCCAGGTTCCGTGCTTTCTACGAGGGCGTTCTGGGATCGGTGATCGGCAGGACGAAAGGAATACCTGAGGAGAACAGACCAAAAGTGTATGTGGAGTACGGGCCGTACAGGGTCTCAAACAACCCAATTCTCGATGCCATGCCGGTTGAGATGGCTGGTGGGAAGAGCATAGTCACTGGCACAACCGGAGGAGAGATCTCTCCAGAGACGGTGATCGCTGCAAATCCGGATGTCATCATAAGGCTTGTCTATGATGAGGATTACGACGGGAGGGATGCGAGCGACATTTCAAAGCTGAAGTCCACAAGGGATGAGATAATGGGGCGTCCTGAGCTGCAGAACGTCACTGCAGTCAGGAACGGGAGGGTCTTTGTCATGGCATCTCCATTCTGGACGTATCTCCCCTACAGTGGATGCAGGCATTTCATAGGCCTTGCGTATCTCGCAAAGATACTCCATCCTGATGTGTTCGCAGATATGGATCCCAGAGCGGTGCATCAGACATACCTCTCAGAGTTCCAGCACCTCGATTACGATCTGAGTAGACGTGGTGCCCTGATCTACCCAGAGCCGTAGGATCGGAGGGCTGTGATGAAGATCACATGCGTATCAACCGTCCACAGCTCTGCTCTGGTGTCTGCAGCCCGTAAGATCAAGGAGGTGTATGCAATCCCACTTGAGCTCAGGGTCTACTACCCTGAGCAGCTTGATTTCTGCGCTGATCCTGAGAGCTTCTCTGACGATCTCATGTCCTCTGATGCAGTGCTTGTCGACATAAGAGGAAGCGGCAGAGCTGAGGAGATCGTTTATGATACCCTGAAGAATGCGGAAAACATTGTTGTTAACCTGGTCAGTCCTGTTGGAAGATTGATGTCAATAACCAGGCTCGGATCTTTTCGCGGATCATCAGTGGCTGAAAGATTGAGGGCAGGAGAGGTGAGAGATCCTGAGGAGCTCTGGGGGAAGATCAAGAGAATCCAGGGCATAGTTGAGACCGCAGGCAGGGTCGCCCCGCTCGGACCTGTGAGGGATGCTGGCAACTACATAAAGATCGCAAAGTACTGGAGGTATGGTGGTCCTGAGAACCTCAAGAATCTTCTCATCCTGCTCCTCAGGGAGTACCTTGGATGCGATCTTCCGCGAGCTGCAGACCCAGTGCCATTTCCTGAGTATGGGATATATCACAGAGGAATATTCCTCGATTCGCAGGAGGCGCTTCTGCCGCATCTGGACCCGGAAAGGGCCAGCATAGGTGTTTTGTTCTATGGAAACATGCACTTCGATCAGTGTCTTCCCGTGCTCGAGGCTCTTAATGAAGTGCTTGGTGATGCGAACATCATACCTGTGTTTTCAGATGGCATCCACAACCTAAGGGCGATCCGGAGCTTCTTCCTGAGAGATGGTCCGGTAATAGATGCGATGATCAACCTCACATGGTTCCGCATCAACGGAGGTCCTCTGGGGGGTGATCCGGAGCTCACAAAAAAGCTTCTGAAGGAGCTAGACGTTCCCGTATTCGCGCCCGTATCGATGTACCAGAGCTGCATCGATGATTGGGAGCGATCTGAAGCAGGGCTGTCCCCGACAGAGTCGATAATGGCTGTGATATGGCCTGAGCTGGATGGATGTGTGGAGCCGATACCATGCTGCGGCATCCGCTCCTTCAAGGTCGATAACATGGAGGTCCGTGAGGTGGCTGCTATCGATGACCGCATCTCCAGAATAGCCTCCAGGATACGCAGCTGGATACGTCTCAGGAGAGAACAGAATGCGAGGAAGCGGATCGCACTGATAATTTACAACTACCCTCCCGGAGAGGAGAACCTCGGCAGAGCATCGTACCTCGATGTTTTCGCCAGCCTGAAGCGGTTGCTGCATGCAATGAGAGATGCGGGATACACTCTGAGCGTACCCGATAGAGAGCTTGACGCTCTTTTTTGTGGGATGGCAGCTGTGAACACAGGGAAATGGCTCCACGCAGAGACCGCTCTGAAAGGATGCCCATCCATGAGCCTTGAGGAATACTTGCAGGTTTTCAAATCTCTTCCGGAAGATCTGCAGAGGGATATCGTGGAGTTCTGGGGAGAGCCGCCGGGCGATGTGATGGTATCTCATGGCAGGATCCTCATACCAGGTCTGGATCTCGGCAACATCTTCATCGGGGTGCAGCCGTCGCGCCCGCCTCTCAGTAACAAAGATCTGCGGGAGGCGGCGCATGATAAAACAAAGCCACCTCATCACCAGTACATAGCATTCTACCACTGGCTCCAGAGGATATGGAGGGCTGATGCGGTCGTCCACGTGGGAACACATGGGCTCGCTGAGTTCATGAAGGGCAAAGAGCTTGCACTGAGCTCAAGGTGCTATCCCGATATGCTTATCGGAGATATGCCAAACCTCTACTTCTACCATGTCGTCAACACCTCTGAGGTCGTCATCGCCAAAAGAAGGCTGTATGCCACAACCATCAGCTACAACTCCCCTCCGTACACTGATGCCGACCTGTACGAGAGCTATGTGGATCTTGAAGGGCTCATAGATGAGCACAGCGAGGCAGTGACATATGATCCTGGCAGAGCGGAACGGCTCAGAGAACGCATCCTCGAGAGTGCAGGGCGGCTGAATATCAGAGCTAAGAGCATCGATGAGATACAGGATGTGCTGTACGAGATGAAGAGGAGGATCATACCCAAAGGCCTTCATGTCCTGGGGGAGCGCTACAGCGATGAGGATCTGAAGAATTTTCTGCAGATGCTTCTAAGATACGACAGAGATGGTGTCAGATCCCTGAACAGCATAGTTGCGGAAGCACTGGGGATGGATTACAGGGAGCTTCTGAAAAATCGGTCTCGTGAGATAAACGAGATTGACAGGATCTGCTCTGAGATCATAAACGCTGCAATGAAAGGTTCCGGGGAAAGATACCCAGTCGAGATCAGGGGACATCTGAACAGCGAGCTGAAAAAGACGCTCAGGTACGGTCTGGAGACGGTCAGGAGATACTCTGAGAACCACACGGAGATCGAGAACTTCCTCAGAGGGCTTGATTGCAGGTTCATCGAGCCATCGGTCGGCGGAGATATCATAAGATCCCCTCATGCTCTGCCCACAGGAAGAAATCTCGTCCAGTTCGATCCGACTCGGGTGCCGACACCTGATGCAATTAAGCGGGGAGAGGAGATCGCGGAGAACACCATCCAGGCCTGCATGGACAGGACTGGATCGTATCCCAACATGGTCGGGGTGATCCTCTGGGGATTTGAGACCACGAAGACGGGAGGGGAGACGATCGGGCAGATTCTGAGCTATCTGGGCGTGCGCCTGGAGCGTGATCCGGGATCGATGGCTTTCAGGCTAGTCCCGTTTACCCTGGATGAGCTCGGAAGGCCCAGGGTGGACTGTCTGGTCAACATCTGCGGCTTCTTCAGGGACATGTTTCCAAACGTGGTGCAGCTTCTCGACAGGGCGTTTGCTCTCGTGAGCTCGCTTGATGAGCCGCTGGATCTGAACTACGTGAGAAAGCACACGCTCGAGAACATGAGCATCCTGCTTCAAAAAGGGATCGATGAGAGGCAGGCACGTGTCCTTGCGAAGGGGAGGATATTCGGCCCGAGGGCTGGTGAATACGGAACAAGGATGCTTCCTCTCATCGAGGACTCTGTCTGGCGCACGGAGGAGGAACTCGCTGAGGTTTATGCGAGCTCGATGAGCCACATATACACAGAAGGAGTGCATGCTCAGCAGCATCCTGACCTCTACAGGAGCAACATATCCAGAGTAGATCTGGTATCTCAAATCAGGGATTCCCACGACTGGGAGTTTGTTGATCTTGACCATTACTTCGAGTTCTTCGGCGGGCTATCGAGCGCTATCAGATCTGTCAGAGGCAGGGAGCCGGTGATGCTCGTTTCAGACACCACCGGAGAGATCATAAGAACCGAAGATATCAGATCCGCTGTGGAGATGGGGGTGCGCACCAGGCTTCTGAATCCCAGATGGATCGATGGGATGCTCGCCCACAGGTTCCACGGGGCTCAGCAGATCGCAGACCGCATAGAGAACATGCTCGGCCTTGCCGCCACAACACACTCTGTCGAGAGCTGGATATGGTCATCGATCGCTGAACGGTACATCTTCGATGAGATCATGCGGAAAAGACTGCTCGAGAACAACCAGTATGCAGCTGTGAAGATCGGTGAGTGGCTGATGGAAGCCTACAGGAGAGGCTACTGGAATGCGAATGACGATGAGATGGAGAGATTGAGAAGGATCTGCCTTGAGATGGAAGGGGAAATAGAGGCTGGAAGTACCACCTCCTAACTCCGGGCTTCCAGTCACTACCTCAGCAGATGGAAAATCTGGACAGCACCCACATTTCGCTCTTATCCATCTGATGACTTGCCCAAAGAGACACCGCTCCTGCTCTGCGCTCCTTCCGGGGGAATGATTGCGTTCAGCAACCTCCAGGCATGACCCACAAGTTGTTGAATGCACAAGAGTGCCCACATCTTTGATATCCACAGCAAATGACCCCGCGGGCTTCATCAAACATACCCCAGGAACCTCAATCCCACGACCAGCATTATAATATTCCGTATAAGTTGATATAATATTGCACACCACATAAAATCATCTATGAAGTATGACACATCCAGTAGCTTTTAAATGGATTTACATGAAGTGGCGCAAAGAACTATAATATCCACGAGTTGCTGGAGATCTGGATTGAAGCGGGTTCCTTGGGCGTGTTGGTTCTTTTTCCGCCAGTCTCTGCGATTCCGCTAATTTAACTGGATGAGACTAAAAAGTTTCTGACGGGAGTGCTGTGTTGAATAGTTGAGACCTAAAGGCCCGATAGCTATCGATTTTTACTATAATTGTAATTTATATGAATTGGGTCTCTGCTATCGGGTCCTCAAATATTATTCAACACAGCAGACGTGAGATTGGTGCACTCACCATGAGCGCGCTCATGGTGAGTAGCTGTCGTAGATGTAGATGTCCCTGTCTCCGCTGCGGCTGTCCTCCCATACTATCTTCCTGCTCCCTATCCGCGGCCTTGTCTGGTCTCCCGGAGCTGTGCATATCGGGATCTCCTTACCTGTGGATAGATCGAACGCGTAGATGTCCCAGTTGCCGTTCCTGTTGTCCTGCCAGACGATCACGCCGCTCTCGATATCCGGATTTGTCTGATCGCCCGGATCAGATGTTATGCGGATCTCCTTGCTCGTATTCGTGTCGAAGGCGTATATGTCCCAGTTGCCGTTCCTGTTGTCCTGGTACACCACGATGTATCCATCAGTCACAGGATTGATCTGATCTGCTGGATCTGTTGTCACAGGAATCTTCTGCTGCCCCTTCCAGATGTAGACGTTCCAGTTCCCGTCCTTGTTGTCCTGGTAGACTGCGATATCTCCAGCGGTTCTCGGGTTCGTTCCGCTCGGGGGTATCGCCTCAACAGGCTCCGTGCCTCCGTATACCAGCTTCTTGTAGAGCCTCCAGCCGGCGAAGGAGAGGTCCTGCCAGACGAGGTACCTGTCTCCGATCGATATTGGGGATGGGGTGAAGAACTCAGCACCCGTGAGCTGTGATCTGTTCGCTGTTATCACATCGAATGTTCTGACCGCCCAGTTGTCGTGCTGCGGGTTCTGGCCGACCCATGCGATCACAGTGCCCCTTATATCAGGATACATGTCGTAGAGCGGGCCTCCAGCCAGAGGGATCTCAACGTTTCTGAAGAGGTCATATACATAGATGTCAGGATTGCCTGTGCGGTTGTCCATCCAGACAACGAAGTTTCCGCTCACCGCTGGCATGCTCTGCTCACCTGGAGCCCTGCACACAACACTTATCTGCCCCCCAAGACTCTCGTATCTCGGCTTGCCCCTCGGCGCGTCCATCCACACCAGCTTCTGATCCATGTCCGGCTTCATCTGTCCTGGCCCTGATGCGATCAGATCGTCCTTCCATGTCGTCACATCCAGCCTCCGCAGGGATCCATCCTCATCGACGTATGCTATGTACTTTCCTGAAACAGCGGGAGATGTCTGCATTCCAGGCCTTGGATATCTCTTGCTCCACTTCTTATCGTAGATGTAATACGCGATGTCGCCGGTGGACCGATCCTCCCAGACGATCGTATTTCCAGATACGTCTGGGAAGACCTGATCCCCATCGCCCGTTAGCTTCGTCTCATTGCCGGTCCTCAGATCGTACACATATATGTCCCAGTTGCCGCTTCTGTCATCCTGCCAGACGATCAGGCTCCCTGAGATCTTCGGGTACATCTGGTTGCCCTGCTTGCGCAGAGGTTCTGTGATGCCGCTGGAGATGTTGTGGAGCACAACATCCCAGTCCCCGGAAGAGTTGTCCATCCAGACGATTTCATCCCCGTATATATCGGCCCACACCTGATCGCCAGGTCCGGTCGCAACTTCTGTGACCTCTCCTGTTGTCAGGTTGATCATGTAGACATCAGAGCTGCCTGACCGGTAATCTGACCAGACAACATTCTGGCCCGAGGCCCTCGGGTACAGCTGATCGCCATCCGCCCTCACTATCGGGATCTCGGATCTCGTGAAGAAATCGAAGCCGTATATGTCCCAGTCGCCACGCCTGTTATCAGACCAGACCATCAGACTGCCATTTGTTGATGGAAAATCTGTGCTCAGCCACAGAAGCGGCTCCCAGAGCGGAGATCTGGCCCTTATCTGCGGCCTTCCAGAGCTGTCGTCCATCCACACGATGTACTTATCGCTCAGTATCCTGCTTGACGCTATGGGCTTCACCCTGTATGGATCGCCCTTCCCGTCGCTAGGCGTCTGATACATCGGTAGAGTGGATACCGGCACCTCTATTCCCTTCTCAAGGTCGTAAAGGTAGATGTCTGCTGCTCCTCCCCTCTCATCGAGCCATGCGACGTATCTGCCATAAACACAGGGAGCTCCCTGGTTGTAGCCGTTTGTGCATATCGGGGTCTCTTTTCCTGTTGTCAGGTTGTATGAGTATATATCCCAGTTCCGGATGCTCGCATTGGGTGCGTTCCTTCCATCAGCCCATACTATCGTATCCCCGTGAATCCAGGGCTGTACCTGGTTCGCGAGATTTGTGCATATCGGGGTCTCCTTTCCGGTCGTCAGATTGTACATGTAGATGTCCCATTTCCCTGATCGTCTATCAGCCCACACGATCCTGTCGCCTGAGATCACTGGCGACATCAGCTGGGCCTGCTGCTGTGTCGTTATCTGCCTCTCTGATCCCTGAAGTATGTCGTAGACGTAGATCTGGTCGCTCCCGGTCCTGTTGTCCATCCACACCACATACCTGCCATCGATCATCGAGTATCTCTGGTCAGATGGGTCCCTGGAGAGCTGCCGCTCCTTCCCGGCCTTGAGATCGTACAGGAAAACATCAAGGTTGCCGTTTCTCATGTCCGTGTATATCACATAATCTTCAGAGATGTCAATGCTGCTGTGGTCGATCTCATCGCTGGTGATCCTGACCTCCTCTCCTGTCGTCAGATTCATCATGTAAACCTGGTAGTGCCCTGTTCTGTCATCCGTCCACACGACTCTGTCGTTGAAGATAGATGGATTTGTGTGATTGAAGTTGTCCTGGGTCACGGGCAGATCCGGCAGTATCGTCCTGTCCCACATGTAGATATCAGGATCCTGTAAACCCTGCCTGTAGTCGGTCCACACCACACCCCTCTCGCCGATTGCCGGCTCCATCACTATTGGACCTCTGATGAGAACTGTCTCCTCGCCGGTGTCTATGTTGTAGAGCACTATCTCGGTCCCATTGTTCTGCCATGTGATGTTTCTTCCCCAGACAGATGGCGCTGTCTGGATGCCAGGCCTCGACAGGACTGCCTCCTTCCCTGATGATAGATCAAAGAAAGCGATATCCATCTCGCCGGATCTGTTATCCGCCCACGCGATGATGTCTCCATCTATCGCTGGAAGCGTCTGGTCGCCGGCTGCGGTGCAGATCGCTCTCTCAGATCCGCTCTTGATGTCATACATGTAGATGTCGAAGTTCCCGTTCCTCTCGTCTGCCCAGACCACGCGGCTCCCGCTCACCTTCGGAGTGATCTGGTCCCTCTGAGCTGATGTCACCCGCTCCTGCTGGTTCGTCGAGAGGTCCTTGAGGTATATGTTCCAGTCGCCATCCCTGTCGTCGCTCCACACAACCACATCGCCGTCGATATCAGGATCTGTCTGGTTGCCGTTATCACCACAGACAATCTGCTCGACCCGATTCTTCACGTCGTAGAGGTATATGTCGGCGTTGCCGCTTCGCATATCCTGCCAGACTATTCTGTAGCCCGATACAGCGGGGTTGATCTGAATGAACGGATCGATGCAGACCCACCGCTCAGCGCCTATCTCAAGATCGTACATGAAGATATCGAAGTTCCCGCTCCTGCCGTCTGCCCACACCACTATGTGTCCGTCGATATCAGGCTGCTCCTGCTCGGATCCCGTATAGACAGCAATCGGGCGATCCTTCCCGGGATCTGCGCCGGATGCCGTGAACACGGTGATGAAAATGATGAGAGCTATCGTTCTGACGATCATCTTTCATTCCTCATTCCACAGGCGATCAGTAATTTTCAGTACACCTACATGAACCTATCTCGACATCTGTCGTTAATCGTTCGGGTATCTGTACCCACATCAGACTTAAATAAGTCCCGCACAGACTCCTGGCCGTGGTAATTCATGTCACTGGAGATCGAGAAGATACATGCGAGAGAGATACTGGACTCTCGCGGCAATCCCACTGTGGAGGTTGATGTCTGGACATGCTGCGGATTCGGGAGAGCAGCTGTCCCGTCAGGAGCATCAACAGGCACATATGAGGCGCTGGAGCTGAGGGATGGTGGCGACAGGTACGATGGGAAGGGCGTGCTGAAGGCTGTCAGGAACGTCAATGAGGTCATCGGCCCCAAGCTCATCGGGATGGATGTGATAGATCAGAGGGGCGTCGATCAGATCATGATAGAGATGGATGGGACGCCGAACAAGTCGAATCTGGGCGCTAATGCGATACTGGGGGTCTCTCTGGCTGTGGCCAAGGCTGCTGCAAGCTCTCTCGGCATGCCGCTGTACAGGTACCTGGGTGGCGTCTCAGCCACCAGGCTGCCGGTGCCGTCCTTGAACGTGCTCAATGGAGGAAAGCACGCAGGAAATGATCTGTCCATACAGGAGTTCATGATAGAGCCATGGGGCGCGGATAGCTTCAGCGAGGCGCTCAGAATGGCGGCCGAGACGTACCACGCCCTGGGGAGGATACTCAGGGGGAAATACGGCAATGTCGCGACCAATGTGGGATTCGAGGGCGGCTACGCGCCTCCCATATCAAAGACCAGAGATGCGCTCGATGCGATAATGGCCGCTCTGGACGTCACAGGATACACAGAGGAGATCAAGCTCGGGCTGGATTCTGCAGCCTCCAGCTTTTACCTGGACGGCGGTTATTCCGTGGATGATAACAGGCTCTCGCCAGGGGAGCTGATCGACTTCTATGTGGAGCTGGTGAAGACGTATCCGATTGTGCTCATAGAGGATCCTTTCGAGGAGAACGCCTTCGAGGAGTTCGCAGAGCTGACAAAAAAGCTTCCAGACACGATAATAGTGGGTGACGACCTCTATGTGACGAATATGGCTAGGATCGAGAAGGGTATAAGGATGAGGTCCACGAACGCGCTCCTGCTCAAGCTGAACCAGATCGGCACGGTCTCTGAGGCGTTTGATGCAGCAACGCTCGCCTACAGGAACAGCTTCAAGGTGATGGTAAGCCACAGATCTGCTGAGACGGAGGACAGCGCCCTCGCGGATGTATCTGTGGCGATAGGCGCTGAGCTCATAAAGACAGGGGCTCCGGCGAGGAGCGAGCGGAACGCGAAGTACAACCAGCTTCTGAGAATCCAGGAGGCGCTCGGCAGCTCTGCCAGCTACGCCGGCAGGAGGAGATGGAGTTGAGATTGCGATTGTGATAGCGCCTGCTTAGAAGATTTTTATACCTCTTTTTCTTAAAATGCCAACGTGAAATAATGACAGAGAGCTGTGTCTTTTGCAGAATCGTCCGTGGAGATGAGCCGGCCCACATCGTAGATGAGGACGAGCTCTCCATGGCGATACTGGACATCAACCCGCTCGCCAGAGGGCACTGTCTTGTGATACCGAAGCGCCATGTCCCGTGGTGGCATGATCTCGACGAGCAGGAGGTCTCAAGCCTCTTCAGGCTCGCACGGTCGGTGTCCGGGAGGATCAAAAGGGCCTTCGGACCGGACTTCGTGGCCATGTATGCCAGGGGCAGGAGGATACCGCACACGCACATATTTCTTGTCCCAACATACAAGGGCGATCCTGTCGACAGGTTCTTCAACGCCCTTGAGGGATTCCAGGAGTCGTCGGCAATCCTTGCATCGCTGAGGAATGAGCTGAAGGAGACAGCAGAGATCCTGAGAAACGTGTGATCGGGAAGCCCGCCCTTCATGGTGGGCAGGAAGTCATCATGGAGATCTGGTGCGGAAGCATATCTGAGAGGAGGGCTTACAGCAAAGAAGAGAGCTTGGAGCGTCTTCTATCCCCAGAGAAGGCATCCCCAGAGCCGCAGATCGATATACGAGCCGCTGCGATTGAGCTGGGCTTTGCAAGTGACGGGATTGATTACAACCGTCGTCTGAGGGACATCGCGATCGATCTCGTCAAGCGGCAGCTAGAGGGCATGTGCACACCACAATCAGATCTAATGCAAATGGTTGAGTCTCTGGACGATCTGAACGTGGCGATAAACCTTATCGAGGAGCGGCTTTACGAGTGGTCCCTCTTTTACGGCATGAGGTGCAGGGGTGAGGAGCTGGCGAGGGCTCTCTCTGGAAGGGAGGGGATCGGCCTCGTGGCGAGATCACTCCTGGAGCTGACCAGGGCCAGAGAAGATCTTGAAGAGCTTCTTGAGACAAGAGCGAGGGAACTCGCGCCGAACCTCTCCGCGATCCTGGGGCCGGTGCTGGCTGCCAGGCTGATCTCGAGGGCTGGCGGCCTTGAGAGACTAGCAATGCTTCCCGCATCCACAATACAGGTCATCGGCGCTGAGAGAGCCCTCTTCCGGCACCTCCGAGGTAAGGCACCATCGCCAAAGCACGGGCTCATATTCCGGCATCCACTGATCCAGTCATCCCCGAAAAGGCTGCGTGGCAGGATTGCGAGAGCACTCGCCTCGAAGCTAGCCATTGCAGCGAGGATTGACCTTTACTCCGGCACCATCGATCCAGAGCTCGCAGAGGCGCTGAACAAGCGGGTGAGCCAGATAAGAGACAGGGCCATGCTGAGTCGGAGAGAGGACAAGTAATATAAAGCATCATGTGAGAAATAGAAGGGAAATGTACACACAGGCAGACAGGAAGATACTGATCAAGACGATCCAGACGATGAACCAGCACCTTCCTCCAAAGAGAAAGACGCTGGCGGAACTCCTGGAGGAGGAGAAGCCGGGGATAAAGGGCAAGGACAACACATTCTATGTGATGGACAGGCCCGAGCTCGAGCTCATCTCCAAATCGATCCCCAGATTCATGTGGTCGCGAATCAGGCTTCCAATTCTCATAGAGATGTCCCCGGAGCTGGGAAGCGGATCCGCAAGGATCCAGGGCGAGGCTGAGATAGAGGCGGTCTCCAAGATACTCAACCTCAAGCGCGGGGATATCGGCAGCAGGAGCATGGTCATATACCTCCCGGACGTGAGGGAGCTGAGGCGGAAGCTGCCCACAACAACGCAGTACGCGTTCGTGACATCTCTGAGAGAGGATTCGCTCTGAGCCAGGATCCAACATGTTTTTTATACTCATTACGCGAATACCCTAATAAGAGGTGACATATGGCTGAGTCTTTCGAGGAGGCCCTCAGGCTCTTCAAGGAGAGCATGGCTCGTGGTGGCTACAAGGAGGCTGCCAGGATCAAGGAGCAGTACTCTCTGCCGAACGATATGCTCCAGGATGCTGTAGAGGCGGCCTTCAGGAAGAACATAGAGCTTGGCGAGTACTCTGTGGCAGCAGAGCTCGGCAAGACGTACGGCCTCGACCCCAGGATCGTCAAGGAGGCTGCAGCGAGATCGTTCCAGAGGAAGATGGACAGCGAGCAGTACAAGGCCGCTGCGAAATGCGCAAAGGAGTTCGATCTGCCGAAGAGCATGGTGCAGGATGCTGCATCCAGGGCGTTCAGAAAGAGCATGGACTTCGGACTGCTGAAGAACGCTGCCAAGATCGCAGAGGAGTTCGATCTCCCGATAACGCTCAGGATGGAGGCTGCGCAGGCAGCTTTCGATATGTACGTGAGCTCGGGGATGTACTCCAAGGCGATAAAGCTCGCCAGGAAGTACGGCCTGCCTGAAGATGTGATACGCGCGGTGGAGAGGAGACGTTAGCCTGACAGATGGAGAGATCTGTTCTCACAGTGGGCGGCTCTGACTCAGGTGGAGGAGCCGGCATCCAGGCCGATCTGAAGACATTTGCAGCGCTGGGAGTCCATGGTTTAAGTGTCATAGCCGCTGTGACCGCCCAGAACACCCTGGGCGTTCGCGGGGTATTTCCTGTACCAGCAGAGATGATCGCCTCCCAGCTGGATGCGGTCGCTGAGGACTTCGATATATCCTGGGCTAAGACAGGGATGCTCTTCTCGCCTGAAGCGATACACGTTGTCGCGGAGAGGCTGCGTGCGCTGCACTGTTCTGTGGTCGTGGATCCTGTAATTGCAGCGGAGGCAGGAGGATCGCTCATCGAAGATTATGCTATTCCTGCACTCATAGAGGAGCTTATACCGGTGGCGTCTGTGGTCACGCCGAACATCTTCGAGGCGGAGGCGATCACAGGCGTGAGGATCTGTGATCTTGAGAGCGCGCGAGAGGCCGCGCGGAGGATCGTGGAGCTGGGCGCCAGGGCTGTTGTGGTGACCGGCGGTCACCTGGAGTGCAGAGCTGCAGGGCTGCAGGCGGATGAGTGTGTGGATCTTCTCGTCACAGAGGACGAATCCGCATGCATATCCGGCAGGAGGAGATCGGGCGGCAACCACGGTGTTGGCTGCACATATTCAGCTGCACTGACAGCATACCTCTCAATGGGAATGGGTCTGCAGGAGGCTGCAAGGCAGGCACATGAGTTCGCAGCCCAGTCCATCGAGAGGAGCATGCCTGTCGGACACGGCGCTGCGCCCGTGGACCAGGCCGCATTCCTGAGGGAGGATGCGGAGAGGTTCCGCGTCATCTCCTCTTTGGATCAGGCGGTATCCATGCTAAAAGAGGAGATGACGTTCGTAGGGCTCATACCTGAGGTCGGATCGAACATCGGAATGGCAATACCTGGAGCCCGCTCAGAGGGTGATGTCGCAGCTGTTGAGGGCAGGATCGTGAGAGCCGGCAGGCGGGCTCACGTCTCTGGATGCATCAGGTTCGGCGCAAGCAGGCACATCGCGCGGGTCGTGCTGGCAGCAATGCGCTTCGATCCCTCGATCAGAGCGGCCATGAATATCAGGCTGGGCGAGGATGTTCTCTCAGAGGCTTCGCGCATGGGTCTCAGGATATCGAGCTTCGACAGGGGCGAGGAGCCGCCTGGCGAGAGCACGATGAGCTGGGGGACGGCAAGGGCGATAGAGCGGCTGGGCGCAGTGCCTGATATCATCTGGGATGCTGGAGGGGTGGGAAAGGAGCCGATGGTACGCATCCTTGGCAGAGATGCCGTCTCTGTGGCCACCGTGGCGATCATGCTCTCGAGAGCGGTCGGAAAACGATAGGAAGATATAAATCGATGCCTCATACTAGGAGAAGACCGCTGTCTGGAGTGAGTTGGATGGGATGCGTAAAGCCGAGCTATATCAAAAACTTTGCGAAAAAACTCATGAGCACATACGAGGGCGAGTTCACCACCGATTTTGAGCAGAACAAGGAGAAGGTCACAGCCTACACGAACGTGCAGAACAAGGCGATAAGGAACAGAATAGCTGGATACATCACCAGGCTGCTGGAGCAGAGGGCGACCCTGAGATCAGAGGTTGAGTCCAATGTTTAGAGGGGTATTTCCCGCGATCATAACCCCCTTCAAGGACGATGGATCTCTGGACGAGGATGGCCTGCGAAGAAACGTCGAGATTCTCTCAAAGACCGGCATCTCCGGCATAGTTCCGTGCGGCACCACCGGCGAATCAGCAACTCTGAGCCACGAGGAGCACAAGAGGGTGGTCGAGATAGTGGTCGACTGCTCCAAGGTGCCGGTAGTGGCGGGGACAGGATCCAACAACACATCAGAGGCGATAGACCTGACAAGGCATGCTGCCGATGCCGGGGCAGATGCTGCTCTTCTCATAACACCCTACTACAACCGTCCGAACGAGCGGGGTCTGGTAGAGCATTTCAAGAAGGTAGCGGAATCCGCTGACATCCCCATAGTTCTTTACAACGTTCCTAAAAGAACAGGTGTCGAGCTCCGCCCCGAGGTTGTGGCCAGGCTCGCTGAGATCAGCAATATCGTTGCTGTAAAAGAGGCGAGCGGGAGCCTGACGCAGGTCTCGAGGATAATAGAGCTAACATCGGGCAAGAACTTCTCGGTGCTCTCAGGAGACGACGATCTCACGCTGCCGATGCTGGCGCTTGGGGCAACCGGTGTTGTCTCTGTGGTCGCAAATGTAGCCCCGCGCGCCACCGTGGAGATGGTCGAGGCCTTCCTGAAAGGAGATATCGCAAAGGCGCGTGAGCTTCACTACAGGCTTGCGCCCCTTGTGCGTGCGATGTTCCTGGAGACGAATCCGATACCGGTGAAGACCGCATACCGCATGATGGGAATGGCAGCAGGCCCTCTTAGGCTTCCGCTGGCTCCGATGTCTGAGGAGAACGAGAGAAAGCTGAGGGATGTGCTCACAAAGATGTCAGACCTGACGGGCGATATGAGATGACGGATGTTGCATTGACCGGGGCGAAGGGGAGGATGGGATCTCTCATAATCGATGAGATCAGGAACTCTCCGGATCTGAAGCTCGTGGCTGCGATCGATATCGTGGGGATCGGAGAGCCTGTGCTCGGAGATGTTCGTGTTTCCGCTGCAGGGGACGTCCGCAGGGTTCTCAGGGAGTCGCATCCCGATGTGCTGATCGACTTCACGGTGCCGTCTGCAGCTCTGGATAACATCCACGCAGCTGCTGATAACGGAGTGGCTCTTGTCGTCGGCACGACAGGTTTCTCTGAGGAGCAGTTCTCCATAATAGAGGATACGATAAAGAGCGCAGGCATCGCTGCTGTCATCTCGCCCAACTTCAGCCTTGGAGTCAACATATTCTGGAAGCTTGTGGAGATGGCAGCCAGATCGCTCAGCGATTACGATGTGGAGGTCATAGAGGCGCACCACCGCAGGAAGAAGGACGCCCCCAGCGGGACTGCGATGAGAACCGCTGAGATACTGAGAAGATGTCTCGGGATAGAGGATATCCGGTACGGCAGAGAGGGGATGTGTGAAAGGGGGCGGGAGATCGGGGTGCATGCTGTCAGGGCTGGAGATATTGTGGGAGACCA
This sequence comes from Methanothrix sp., assembly GCA_029907715.1. NCBI lineage: Archaea > Methanobacteriati > Methanobacteriota > Methanomicrobia > Methanotrichales > Methanotrichaceae > Methanothrix > Methanothrix sp. The sequence goes on along the minus strand of JARYLI010000007.1, from coordinate 86,728 downwards.
CACCGTGCTCTTCGCCGGTCCGGGAGAGAGGATAGAGATCAAACACCAGGCGCACAGCAGGTCGGCCTTTGCCGCAGGCGCCCTGAGGGCTGCAAGATGGGTTGTAAGGGCACCGCCTGGAATCCACAGCATGGAAGAGGTGCTGGCTTCAAGTTGATACTCTTCAGAGAACCGGACCTTCTGCTGGATGATACGAAGCTATCGCCGGTATCGAGAGCGCAGAACCGCGTGGGCATCTGCACAGCCTGCGATGGCGATCTGCTGAGCCTGGGGTACTACAGACAGGCAGGCAGATGGATGGTCGCGGCCAGGTGCAGTGCCTGCTCCAGAACTCTGCTCATGGTTTACGGCGATGACTGGTCGTGGATAGAGGACATGCCGCTTGTGGTGGATGAAGCAGAGGAGCGTGCGCCTGCGAGAGCTTCTCTGAGGGTTTCAGAGGTGCCCCAGGAGCGCCTGGAGGTGGTCTTCACCCCAGCTGAGATAAGAGATATGATCGCATTCCAGGAGGGGAGACCCTACGTGCGCCAGAACCTGTACAGAGCGAGGGCAAAGCTCGACAGGTTCGAGCGCCTCTTTGGGGTCAGGATAGAGCTGTGAGGTCGACCAACGCACAATCTCTCATCGCCCAGCAGACTGTGTCTGATGCCAGACCCTGCCATGGAATTTAACGAGGCGCTCCGGTTGCTGTGCCCACCACGACATCAAACAGGAGTCCTCCGGCCACAGATCCCTCCACCTCGCTCGGAGCTGCACATCTCTGTTTCTCGATGTCTCTACCGGGCCCTTCTGAGAACGATCTCAGCGCCCTCTTTTACCTCCGGGAAGATCTCAAGACCCTCAGAGATTCTGCCGATGTGATTCACCGGAGAGTAAGGCTGTGTCCTGCCGAAGAAGATGCATATCGCACGACCTGGCACCCAGTAGGAGAGATCGCCAGGGCTCGAAGATGGAGATGCATTCTCATCATCGCATTCAACAGTCGTCTCGAAGTAGACCTCCTCGCCCCAGAGCATCGCCCTTCCCTCGATCGGCAGCGCATTCCAAACAGCCTCGGCAGTTCTCGGATTCCTCCCATCAAGCTCCGCGATGGCTTTGCCCAAACCCTGTATGTCGATCTCGATTCTCCTCAACCATATCACCCTTTGATGCGTGCTATCTCACGAGACCACAGGCAGCGTGAAGCAGAAGGCGGTCCAGCTGCAGCCATCCGATTCTATCCATATCCTCCCGCCATGGACCTCGATGATTCTCTTGACGATCGTCAACCCAACCCCGGTGCCATCGCTCTTCGGATCGACCTTGTAGAAGAGATCGAAGACCTTCTCCCTCTGGTTCTCCGGTATTCCTATTCCGTTATCTTTGACGCAGAAGGTGCCATCTCTGTGGAATATCTCGATCATGGGCCTCTTATCTTTCCCTGCGTACTTCATGCTGTTGTCGATCAGATTGACCAGAGCCTCGACGAGCCTCTCGCGATCGACACGGACCATCGGCATCCCCTCTGCCGCCCTTATCTCGGCGCCTCTATTTTTGATCTGTTCAGCGTGCTGGTCGACCGCATCGTTTACCAAAAGCTCGAACGGCACATCCTCAGGCGGGTTGATCACCCGGCCTATCCTGGTGAGCTCAAGGATGTCGCTCAGGAGCATGTCCATCCTCTCAACAGATCGGATGATGGTCCTCAGGCTCTCCCTCGTCTTTTCCAAATCCCCTTTCACGAGATCGAGCTCTGCAAGACCCGCAAGCCCGCTTATTGTGATCAGCGGCCTCCGGAGATCGTGGGACACCGTGTACACAAACCGCTCCATCTCCGCGTTCCTCTTCTCCAGCTCTGCCGTCCGCTCCATAACAAGCTGCTCAAGCGAATCCTTGAACCTCCTCAGCTCCTCCTCTGCCTGCCTCCTCTCTGTGATATCGATGAGTGTGCCAATCAATGCCATCTCCCCGCCGAGCTCCAGTGTGCCGGATGCATACTCCACCCATCTGACATCTCCGTTTTTCGTGATTATCCTGAACTCGTATCTCGGTGGCGTCGGCTCTCCGCGGAGCTTCCGCGAGTACATCTTCTTTAGCCATGCTGCATCCTCGGGATGGACCACCATCCATACAGGCGCACCTATCAGCTCGTCCCTGCTGTAGCCACTCATCTCCTCTCCGGCTCTGTTGACATACACAAACCGCTCGTCTCTCATGATCGCTATGCCTGCAGCGGTGCTCTCTGCCAGCACCCTGAACCTGTGCTCGCTCTCCCTCAGCGCATCATCCATGTTCTTCTCAGCTGTGATGTCCTCACCCAGAGACTGGTACTCGATAACCTCGCCATTCTGGCCGAATATCGCTCTGTCGGTCCATCGCTGCCATCGTATCTCTTCTCCTCTCTTAACGCGGTGCGTATACGTCACATACGGCCTCTCCCGGGTCAGGCCTCTGAACCTCTCGAGAACCGCCTCTCTCTCGTCCTCAGGTATCATCTCAAGGAACGATCTGCCAACGATATCCTCTCTTCTGAATCCAAAGTAATTGCAGTAGTTCTCGTTGACAAATGTGAGAACACCATCATGATCAAATCTGCATACGAGAAATGGCATGTCCTCCACGATCGATCTGTACCGCGCCTCGCTCAGCCTCAGAGCGTTCAAACGCTTCACATTCTCTGTGATGTCACGTATCACCTCTATGGCTCCCTCGATCCTGCCTTCTGAATCGTATATTGGCGCGGCCTTGAGCCACAGATGCGAACCCTCTGGCCCGAACGTGGGTATGAAAACCTCCGCGGTGAGCACGTCGCCCTCTCGCTGCAGGTTTCTGTACTCCCTGGAGATGGATTCGTCGTATCCATGGAGCACAAGGTCTGCAAGCACCGGCCTTCTGTAACCATAGAACGGAATCGCACACTCGTAATTACCCTTTCCGAGCATCTCTTCCTTTCTCACGCCGGTGAGTGCCTCCAGTGCCCTGTTCCAGATGATCACCCTCCCATCCATGTCCATGCCGAAGGCGGGATCCGGCATGAACTCCAGGATATCCATGAGCCTGCGCTCGGAGCTTTTAAGCTGTCTCAGAACCGAGTAGTAATCGGTGAGGTCCGTTACCACCACTATGCCACCGACCGGCCGGTTATCAGCAATTCTCGGAGCGCCCGTGATGAGCACCGGCACGATCGAGCCATCCATTCGCAGCAACCTCGCCTCATAGCTGGTTGTGAGACCCTCGAGCCTTTTCGCCCTGCTCTCAATAAGCCTCGGAATGTCACCGGGATGCAGGAACTCCTCAAAAGATCTACCCACTATCTCGCTCACTGGAACTCCAAGCATGTGGGCAAGGGCCGGGTTCGCATATTCGATTATCCACCGTCCATCCACAATCCTCGACGCAGCAACACCCTGGCCGAGCGAGTTCAGTATCTGGAAGGCCAGTTCGCGATCGATCTCTTGATCTGACATGCTCAGCGGGGCTGATGTGCCTGTCATATTATAAAGTTTTGATGTGTTCAGGCATTTTTGAGAAGAGATAACATGCATGAAAGACAGATCCTGCGGAGGTGAGCATACGCAGACATACATGCTTCGCTCTTATGTATTCAGCAACTTGAAGTACATGCATACTGGTTGTTGAATGCACTCATTCGCTCGGAAGGAACGCACAGCTTGACTGGTGCCTCTTCGGGCAAGTTATCAGATGGCTAAGAGCGACATGCTTTACGACCCTTGAAGGGGATACGCGAAAGCCCATTCACTCCCCCAAATCAACACGGCTGAACCGAGACATTTACATTCCCGGATCTCCAGTGTGTAGCGAATCATCAGCGGGTGGGCAGGCTCTCGCAGGTGGCTGCAACGAGCTGCTGCCTCAGGTCGGCAGAGCGCACCGGCTCGCGGAGTCCCGTCCGAGCTCTAATGCGGTCGCATAAACGTCCTGCCATCTGCATGCTGATGAGCGTATGGCGTGATCGAGATGGATCTCTACGTTGTGCCCTGCGCAGCATTTGGCTTCCTGCTTGGAGTGATCAGCGGCCTGATACCGGGGCTTCATGTCAACACCTTCGCCGCGATACTCCTTGGGGCATCGCCTGCGATGATGAAGCTGGGCCTCAGCCCCTACCACGTGGCTGTGATCATCCTGGCTGCCAGCATATCCCAGACGTTCCTGGATGCCATACCGACCGTATTCGTCGGCGCTCCTGATTCTGATACCGTGCTTGCAGTGCTGCCAGGCCACAGGCTCATGCTCAGAGGCAGGGGCATAGAGGCTGTGCGTTTATCTGCTATGGGCTCAGCCGGATCCGTCCTGGTCGCACTGTCGCTAGTACCACTTCTCTCCTGGCTTTTCAGCAGCTACTACGATCTCCTGATGGAGCATATCGGGCTCATCCTTCTGGGCATAGCTGGAATGATGATAATGAAAGAGCGCGACATCGATCCAGGTCTTTATAAGACCATGAAGAGACGGGCGCTCGCGCTCTCGGTCTTCCTGACGAGCGGCCTCCTGGGGATCTTTGCTTTTGAAAACCAGGATCATCTCTCATCTCCCCTGGGACTTGATCCGGATGTGCTTCTCCCCCTGCTCAGTGGAATCTTCGGCGCATCCTCCCTGATCCTCAGCATATTCTCGTCAACCGAGATGGCAGAGCAGCGGGACACGGGGTTCGATCTTCCAGCGGCGCCTCTCGTGAGATCCATTATTATGGGAGGGGCTGCAGGCTCGCTGATCGCCTGGATCCCCGGAGTCTCACCCGCAGTGGCGACGATGCTCACAAGGCTCGTAAGGGGCATCGAGGATGAGGATCAGTCTGCCAGAGAGTTTCTTGTATCCGTATCAGGTGTCAACACCTCATGCGCAGTGCTCTCACTGGTGGCCCTGGTGGTGATAGGCAGGCCGAGAAGCGGAGCTGCTGCAGCAATAAATGAGCTCATCGATCTCGATGCAGGCCAGCTCTATGCCATGATGGTAATAGCGACAGCCATAGCGCTCGTATCATACATGACAACAGTATGGCTCGCCTGCATCGCTGGAACGCTCCTCTCAAAGATCGATTACAGGAACCTCTCGATCTTTGTTCTCGGATCGCTTGCCCTGACAGCATTCATATTCACAGGAGCGTTCGGGATCTTCATATTCCTCATCTCCACACTGATCGGCCTCGTCCCACACCTTGCAGGCATAAGAAAAACGCATGCTATGGGCGTTCTGATGCTGCCACTTATAATCTACTACCTCTCAGGATGACCTGATGCATCCTGATGCTTCGATGCTAAAAACAACTGAATTACCGAGAACATGCTCAATACGTTGAGCTAAATTGCCCTCTCGACGGATCTCTGGATGAACGACTCTGCCATAGCAGCTTCACTTGATCAGTAAATCAAGCACGCTCAACATATTGAGCAAACGCTCTTATCCATCTGATAACTTGGCCCAAAGAGGCACCAGTCACGCTATGCGTTCCTTCCGAGGGTATGAGTGCATTCAGCAACCAGTATGCATGTACTTCAAGTTGCTGAATACATAAGAGCGTGAGCAAATACATTACCGAGATGCAAATCAGCCAGATGTCATGGTTCACTGCCAACAATTATACAAAATGCTGGTCAGATAATATTATTAAAATTCATAAAATTATATCCGCATCATCCATCTAAAACCAGACGGCAAACGCCTTTATGCTGGATACGGGCCAGTCCTCCGCCCCGAATGTGCCACCCCAGCTCCTCTTGAAGATCTGCTTTGTCAGCGGCTCTATCAGTGTCATCTCTATTCCGCCCTCCTCTTCGACCTCCTCAGCGCGCCCCTTCACGCCGGCATCTGATGGAGAGCCCGTGCCGATGCACCAGAGGTTCCCCGCGCCCTCAGCGATGTCATCGAGCATCAGATCCGCCCGCATTATCTCATCCCCAAGCCTGCGGGAGGGAAGAGCGTACGATACATCCTCAAGAGTCACAACCCCCACGATATCCATCGATCTCGGCGAGGAGAGCCTGATGAGAGAGCATGCGCATCTCGGGTTGTACTCCCTGAACATGTACCAGAGCCTCCTCGCACTGATATCTCCGGATGGGTCTGAGCCCTGTGGCTCCGGCCTGAAAGCGCCAAGCACAGCTCTGACAGACCTCATTGGTATAGGAGTATAACTATAATCGTTTGGATATATTGAGCTGCGAGCACCAGTTGCATTGAACACTGCCTTTATCAGCATCTGATAGCTCAGCACTAGATCATCCATGGGCAGAAGTTATTCTTTCCAAATATAAAAATTTTTTCTGCATGATGCTGTGTTGAATGATGTTTGAGAACCTGATGGCAGAAACCCAATTCATACAAATTACAATTATAGTAAAAATCGATAGCGATCGATCTTTTAGTTCTCAATTATTCACCACAGCACTGCATGGGAGTGAGAGGATGATCTCCCTCATGAGTCGAACCGTGCTGAGATCGCGGATCGATCGATGAATAAGGCACATGCCGATACTAATCATAATATACTATGATGATCAATCTGATGCACAGGAGATGCCATGGCACGCTGTTCTTTGTGTGGAGCGACCTCGAGCCTGATTTCCGAGGAGTTGCGGGTTTGCCTGCGCTGCATCAGATCCCGGCCGGAGGATTCTCTCGAGCTGGCGATGATGGCGCACAGGAGATGCAGGGCTGCGTATGGGCTCCCGGAAGAGATCCCCTGCGATCCGGATGGAGTTCTGTGCAGCATATGTGCAAATGAATGCAGAATACCTCCTGGAGGCATGGGCTACTGTGGTCTGCGGATGAATGTTGATGGAGAGCTGCGGGGCGTCACTCCCACACAGGGAAAGCTATCATGGTACCACGATCCGCTCCCGACAAACTGCGTCGGAGACTGGGTCTGCGCGGGCGGGACGGGCGCCGGGTATCCGAAGTACGCACATTCAAATGGCCCAGAGATCGGATACAAGAACCTGGCAGTATTCTTCCACGCATGCACGTTCAACTGCCTCTACTGCCAGAACTGGCAGTTCAGATACGAGACGCTCCGCCCATGGACGACTGATGTACGAGAGCTGGTGGAGAGTGTGGATGAACGAACCTCATGCATCTGCTACTTTGGCGGCGATCCGGCACCGCAGCTGCCGTTCGCTCTGAGAGCATCCAGAATGGCTCTGGACTCGAGAGGTGATATCCTGCGGATCTGCTGGGAGACGAACGGATCGATGAATCGCCATCTTCTCGAAGAGATGCTCGAACTCTCTCTCATCAGTGGCGGATGCATCAAGTTCGACCTCAAGGCGATGGATGATAACCTTCACAGGGCTCTTACAGGGGTCTCAAACAGGAGAACCCTGGAGAACATATCCGCCGCGGCGGAGATGATGGACAGGAGAGGGGTGCCGCCGCTCGTGATCGCGAGCACGCTTCTGGTTCCGGGATACATCGACGAGGAGGAGGTGAGAGCGATAGCGGAGTTCCTGGCATCCCTCAATCCAGGAATCCCGTACTCGCTGCTCGCGTTCCATCCGCAGTTCCACATGAGAGACATGCCGTTCACGCCGAGGTCACTGGCCATGCGGTGCCTGGACACCGCCAGAATAGCGGGGCTTGAAAGGGTGCGCGTAGGGAACATTCACATCCTCGCGCCCGGATGATGCCAGCCATTTCCTCAGGGCTGATCGGAGAAAAGTGTGTTATTTTGGTAACAGCCCACGAAGAAACAGGACCGCACAAAACTATGCTGCAGATGAGGGAACCTCTTCGACCTCGCAGCTTCCGATCTTCTCCGCAAGCTTTGCCAGGACCTCCTTACGCATTCCCCCAACGAACTTGATCGAGCCGACGACCAGGTGACCCCCACCGCTCACGCCTCCATTCGGGATCTCCTCCATCAGCTCTTTGACAATCTGCGGTATGTTCATCTTCACCCCCCTGCTCCTCAGGACCGCGAAGTCTGGACCGTATCCTATGGTGACGACCGGCTTCCCATCATACTTTTTACACATCCTGTCGTGGATCTCCCCAGACGTCTTTCCTGGCGGGGGGAATGTGAATTTGTGTGCATAGTTCTCGACGTCTATGACATTCATTATCGCCCCGTTCGGCAGCTTCGTGCTCTTCACGTTGCCCATGCTTGCCCTGAGCTGATCCTCGATTGCAGCGTTCGCCTGATCGCAGAGCAGATCCACGATCCTGCGGTGCCTGTCCAGCCTCCCCAGGCAGAGGATATCGTTTATCAGGCCGCGCCCCTCATTGAACCTGAGCCAGAAAGCCTCATAATCGAGAGCAAGAGCGATCTTCTTGAGATCCTCCACCCTGAACCTGTCTTCAACGAGCTTGATGTACTTCTCCGCCTCCGGAGCCTCGCTTCGGTCGCCCACTGCAGAGACAGCGGCAAGGTGCTTGATCTTGTTCTCCACATCGGGATTGATCATGCGGGCGATCTCCACCCCCAGCATTCCTGTTGTGATGCCGAAATCACCGCCGGCATGCGCCGGGTTCACGTGGGCGATGAGATACTGATCGACGACATCGTTCGGATGGTGATGATCGACCACGATCATCTCAAGGCCGTAGACCTGGGCGTGCTTCATCGCAGGCACGTCCTCCTCTGTGGATCCATTGTCCATGAGAACTATGAGCGGCATCTTCTGCCCGTACCTGGACTGGTCCTCCAGCGCGTAGCTGAGATCCTTCGTGACATCCTCAAGCTCGTAGAAAGGCGCCTTAGAGGGAGCACGCCTGTAGCTGTAGTACTCTGCATCTGGCCCGCAGACCTCTTTCATCAGAGGGAGTATCGCGGTCTCTATCGCAACCGCAGCTGAGATGCCATCAGCATCGGCATGGTGTCTTATGACTATGGGCTTCGATTTGAATATCGCCCTGCGGATCTCCTTGGCGACCGCCCTCATCCTGGGCCTGAGCCTCTCTAGCACCTCGCTCTCTATGAGCAGTGGCGGGTCAAACGGCTCAGCTCTTCTGTCTATCGCCCGCTCGATCTCCTCCCGTACATTCGTCGCCTCCCCGCCGAAAAGCTGCTTCATCGAGCGGATCTCTATCTGCATCTGGCCGTTCCTCATCGTCGGCTCGCCGATGACCTTGACGACCATATCCCCCTGTATCTCTGGATATGCTCTGACACCTGCCCGCTCGAATGCAGCGCATGATACCGTGCCGCTGTCATCTGCGATTGTGAATATCGTGGGGCCGGCTGTCTGCTTTACCTGGATCACCTCGCCCTTGATGCACACGATTTTTCCGAGGTGTTTCTGCAGATCAGAGGTCTTTGTGAGCGGCAGATCCTTCTCCACAGTAACCACATGGTACTCCTTCAGCTCGACGGGCTCGAGCTCTATGTTGCCGTTAGGAGCGATGTTCTTCACCCGTACGAACAGCTTCTCACCGACCTCAGGCCTGAACCTGAGATACCTGTTGTGCGCAAGGCCGCGCATGTTTTCGTTCAGGTCCACAAAGGCGCCGAAGCTCGCCAGCCCGGACACGCTCCCCTCGTATATGCTGCCGACCACGAGATCTGCTGTATCGCACGCCTTATCCAGGATGTATACGAGAGGGGTGCGTGAGCATCTCTCACATAGATCCGCCTTCGAGTTCAGCCTGGCTCCGCACACAATACATCTGTACTCCCTGCCGAGGCCGCCGCATGCCTCACATGCCTCTGTTATGGGTATCCTGCCTGTCCCGTTGCAGACCGCGCATCTCGCTGATCCCTCCTGGAGCAGGCTTGCTATGTCAGAATCCCTCGCCTCGGTCAGTGTTATCGACTCCGTCTTGCCGGTCCCGTCGCAGTTGGGGCAGGTACGTTCGCCGACGATCATGAAGCCCTGCCCTCTGCATCTCTCGCAGATTTTCATCGCCAAAGTGAAGATTTCTCCAAGATTTATCAATTTTGGGATTGTCTTTGAATTCCGGATATTGCAGACCGAAAGACATCCGTGGCTGGCGCAGGGCTGGGGAGAACTCCAGTCCTCAGACCGGAGTTGTCGACGCGAAGGGACTCACCGCCACGCGCTCCTCCCGGTCGAGCATCAGTATTATCCCTGATCCCATAAGGCACATCATGCTTGTGAAGACGAAGGTTGCAGTGAACCCGAGCATGCTGGCTATGGCCGCACCGACCGCTGCTGTGAACGCTGTCCCGAGCCCTGTTGATGTGGAGTAGAGAGACCACTCAAACCCCTCGTTGCCCTTCTCAACATTTGCGCTCCACAGGGCTATCCACGCCGGATATGCAAGACCGCTTCCGATGCCGTTGATGATCTCCGCAACATACACCTGGTATATGCTGTCAATGAATATGTACATGACAGGCACACATGCCACAATTGATGTGCCTATGAGAAGCCATCTGCTCTTGTTCTTCACTCTGTCGATGTACATTCCGAAAGGCAGCTGGACCAGTGATTTTGTGACCAGGAAGAGCGTGCTCGCTATTCCCGCGGACAGAACGCTGCCACCCGCAACTCCATCGTTTATGAATATCGCCAGTATGGGCTGTATCAGCCCGAGCCCTGTGAGCACGAGGATATCCGATAGCATCAGCAGCTTTGTAGTGCGATTCACAGCCAGTCACCTCCTTGTATTTAATTAATATTATTAATATGAAATTCGATAATTGCATGCAAAGCTGAGTGGGGAGCTCAAAGAAGGGCGCCGCTATATCCTCGGACGTATTCTGGTGTACACATTCACCATTACAGTTGAGGCTAGCGACATAATTGATCGTTTGTCTTTTCGAAGTAATAGTATATATACTTTTCTATCAGCGTGCCCCACTGCTGCTAATAATCTGCAGGATAACTGAATCATTTACATTCAAATGGTTGCTGCTGTCAATGTAAAAAATAAACATTTGGTCTGTACACATCTGACACTCTCAGAGCTCCAGCCGGAGGCACAATCTATCGCAGAGGACATATCATTTCTGGCGGGTGCGCTGGCGGTTGCCAGAAGCACCGCGTACCAGCTGATCCATCCGCTTTCTCCTCCCCGCGATCCTGTAAGCGACGGTTATCCGCAGTGGGTCTGCTCCCTTCCGGGCCTGAACCGGTGCCTGCAGTTAGGGCCAGCGAGCCCGCCCTCCGGCTGACCCCCTGGCCGATGCCGTCCCTACAGAACGGAGAATCATTGTACGCAGATGGGCCGAATACACGGCGCATAAAGTCGCCCACCAGCTTCGTCCCCCGCATATCGGCGATTTCGGGTTACAGGTGACGCCGAACCACCCGGACTAACCCGCCACAATCTATTAAGATATTGGGAGCAATAAAGCTATCGCAGAGGTATGCAGAATGGATGAGCTGATGGGATTCGTTCTGGGAAACAGCCAGAGGGAGCGCGTGATACAGGTTCTTGGATCGAAGGGCCCGATGAGCGCCGAGAAGATCGCAAAGATCGAGAGGATAACGCCGCCTGCTATAAAAAAGGTGCTTCAGGATCTGGGCGAGAGGGGACTGATCGAGGAGTCTGATGGCACTTGGCGCCTTACAGAGAAGGGTGTTGAACTCGAAAGGGAGCTCAGGAGAAGATCATAGCGGAGGCTGTGACATGGATGTGATCGAGGCCATAAGAAAGAGGAGGAGCATAAGGAAGTATCAGGAGAGGCCTGTGGAGGAGGAGAAGCTCAACCGCATACTTGAGGCCGGAAGGCTTGCCCCATCTGCAAAGAACCTCCAGGACTGGAAGTTCATAGTTGTGAGGGATCCGGAGAGGCGGAGGAGGCTTGCTGAAGCCGCCAAGAACCAGTGGTTCATCGCGGAGGCACCTGTGGTCATAGCAGCCTGCGGGACTGAGACAAGGTACGTGATGACATGCGGCCAGCACACCTACACCATAGACGTGTCAATCGCACTCGACCACATGACGCTTGAGGCAACAGAGCTCGGCCTCGGGACGTGCTGGATCGGCGCGTTCTACGAGGACAGGGTCAAGAAGATCCTGGAGGTGCCAGAGAACGTCCGCGTCGTCGCGCTCCTTCCTCTTGGATACCCTGCGGAGGACCCGGCGCCAAGGCCGAGAAAGCCCATCGAGGAGATCGTCTGCTACGAGAGATGGTGCTGATTCAGGCGAGATGTGCGATCTTCTCGAGGAACCTCCAGATCAGAATGAGCTGGGCCATCTCGGCCGCATTGACGTGGCAAGCCTGATCCTCATGTATCCCTTCTGCCACAGAGGGCAGATCTCTGCCTAAAAAGTTGCAGAGCTTCCTCTCCAGATCTCTGATCATGGTAAGGGGAAACTCACCATCGAGGGTCATGACCCCCACCTTCTTCCCGTAGTAGTCGTCCCTCTGGAACTCTATCGAGAACTCGCGCTCTGTGAGCCGCATTATCCTGCTCAGGTCTATCGTCAGATCGACCTCGTCCAAGGGCTGATCGAGAATCTGCTGTATGATCCTCACCGAGTACCTCTCACTGCCAGAGCCCCTCGCAATCTCTGTCCATTCCGGAGGGATCCTAGAGTCCTGGATCTTTATCACCATCTCAGCATAGACCTTCTGGACATCCACGTAGAGCTTGTAGTCTGGCTCTCTCTCCAGGATCTCCCTCATAACATCCTCTGGAGCGTAGCCCCGCTCCCCCACATCCCTCCGGAGCTTCCATCTCCTCTTCACAGCCCTGCTGGGATCGACGAAGATCTTGAAGTCCGAGAGATCCCTGAGCTCTTGTGTGTAGAACGGATGGAGGCCCTCGACAATGATCACAGGTGAGGGCTCGAATACGACCGGTCCCCTTATCTCTCCGGTTGCGTGATCATAAACGGGCTTTTCTATCGCAAGCCCCCTCCGGAGCATCTCCAGATGCTCGGCCAGCAGATCGAGCCTGTTCGCCTCCGGTCTCAGCGGCGTTATCCCCAGAGCCTTTCGCTGCCTGCGATCAAGACTGTGATAGTCATCCATGGAGAATGTGCCGACCATATCCTCGCCAAGCATCCGACGGATGCCCCTGGTGAACGTCGTCTTGCCGGATCCACTATCTCCGGCGACCGCAACAACAAACACCCTTCCAGATTCGCGGATCTTCTCAAGAAGTCTCATGGATTCAGGTTCTTCCGGATATACAATAAAATAGCGCCCAGCACGCTTTATCTTACAGACGATCCTAATAGGCGGAGCTCTCGCGCTTCATCATCAGGAGATCTGCGAAGTCCTTCCTGCTATCGATCTTCTCTATCTCCTTCCGGCCTATGACTGCGGTCCTCTCTATCCTATCTATCCTCGTCTCGCCATCGACTATGAGCGCAGAGTGTGTGAGTGTGACGGATGACAGGCTGCTCATGAGCCTCGCACGCTTGATCATGCTTGTGGTGAGTCTGCTCACACCCGTGAGTACCACCATCTCATCATCTCTCGTTATTGCGTTGAAGGGGGCCTGAGATATAGGAAATACACGAAGCCCGAGCTCCACAAGTCTGCGTAGAATGCTGTCCTTCACCTCTGCGTTGGCCTCCTCCACGAAACGCTGCCTGAAGATATCCACGGCCTGGATCAGCTCCTCATCGAAGATCTCCTCGAGCTTCAGCGCTATATCTATCGATGTATCCATCGACTCGCTCTCGTACTTGCTCACAGTGCGCCTCGAAACGCCGAGCTCTGCTGCCAGCTCGCCGATCGATATCCCGCGCTCCATCCTCAGCTTCCGGAGCATCTCCCCATCGATTTTAACATAAAGACCGCCATGTGCCGCGTAGACGAGAGGGGGGATGCCTCCCAGCAGGTAGTCTGCAAGCGTCGGCAGGCTCACCGTCGGAACCCCATACCTGAAGTAGACCGCACCCCGCTCGAGCATCTGATCTCTGGTCTTCTCACCCACAATCAGCGGCTGCCCTAGCAGATGGCCTGCAAGTCTGGTGATCTCGCGGGCTGTGCGCTCGTTCAGCCCGTCGATGTTCGAGAGTATCTTGAGCAGCAGGAGCAGCTCCTCTCGCCTGGCTGCAAGATCAAAGCTCCTTGGCCTGATGTCGCACATGGACGAGACCAGGAAGCCCGCCTCTCTCAGCACGTTTATCACGCCGCGAGTCAGAAGCTCCTTCTCCATCGCTGTATTAAATCCGAAGAGCAGCTATTTAAATCTTGAGCCGGCCTGTCCTGTGCCCACAGTACGGCTTTTAAACGCATTCAGAGGAGACAGCCCAATCCGGTCACTCATAAAATTGAAATAACTTGTTCCCTTCCGGTTATCAGCATGACAGATAAAGCTGAGGTTGCTCTTGCTTATTCCGGCGGGCTTGACACATCTGTTTGCATTCCGCTTCTGCGTGAGCGTTACGGCATGAGGCGCGTTGTCACGGTTCTTGTTGATGTGGGCCAGCCCCCAGAGGACATCGAACGCGGAAACAGGCGGGCTGAGAAGCTGAGCGACGAACACTATGTCATAGACGCAAAGGATGAGTTCGTCAGAGACTACATTTTCCCGCTCATCAAGGCCAATGGCTCCTACGAGGGATATGTCCTCGGAACCGCCATAGCGAGGCCTCTGATAGCCAGGAAGGTCGTCGATGTTGCAAGAAAGCTGGGAATAAACGCACTGGCACACGGATGCACAGGAAGGGGTAACGACCAGCTCAGGTTCGAGGCAGTCTTCAGGGCCACCGGAATGAGGGTCATTGCGCCCATGAGGGACCTGGACCTCTCAAGGGAGTGGGAGATCGACTATGCGAGGGAGCACGGCATAGACGTCCAGGCATCGAAAGATCGCCCATGGTCCATCGACGAGAACCTGTGGTCGAGATCCATCGAGGGAGGGATGCTCGAGGACCCGCTCTTCGAGCCGCCCGAGGAGATCTACGCCTGGACCAGAACACCAGACGGAAGCGTGCCGCCGGAGATTGTAGAGATCGAGTTCGAGCGCGGCGTGCCTGTGGCGCTCAATGGCGAGCGGCTCGGCGGGGTCGAGCTGATCAGGCGGTTGAATCTCATTGCAGGAAGGCATGGAATAGGACGCACAGACATGATAGAGGATCGCGTGCTGGGGCTCAAGGCCAGAGAGAACTACGAGCATCCTGCTGCGACCGTTCTCCTGAGGGCCCACAGGGATCTTGAGCAGCTTGTGCTCTCCCGAGCAGAGCTCAGGTTCAAGGCCGGCGTCGATGAGGCATGGGCCGAGATGGCCTACATGGGACTGGTGGACGATCCGCTTTTCGCAGACCTGAATGCGTTCATCGACCAGGCCAGCTCCAGGGTCAATGGAGTCGTTCGCATGAAGCTATTCTGTGGCAATGCGATGCCTGTGGGCAGGAGATCCCCCGACGCGCTCTACTCCCAGGAGATGGTATCGTTCGACTCACAGATGCTGAGCCAGCGGGATGCCGAGGGCTTCGCAAAGTATCACGGCTTCCAGGCCAGGCTGCTCAGGAAGAGATCTGGCTGAGTTCTTGTCAAGAAGCACAGGGCAAGCAGCAGGCTGCTGAGTGTGAAATCGCCTCAGCAGCCTGTGAAGCTGCTGCAGCTTCAGGTCACTGTGCTGAGGAAAATATGCCCGCCCAAAAAACATAAAGATACAGAGTGCCACGTTTTCGTATGGGTCATCTTAAATCCGCACCGGCAATCTCCGTGCAGTGTTCCTGTCGGCACCCAGCATCTTTCATAGTTTTGGGACAGTTTCTCAGAGATCTATCTCCTCGATATCATCGTTCTCCAGATCTATGAGGCTGCTTATGCGCTTCGATCCCGTTTGTTTCCTTCTGCCTGGCTGTGGCCTGGTGTATGCATCAGGCTCGCGTGATCCGGTTCCGGCATCTGCATCGTAAGCTGCCTTTCCGCTAACCTGGAGATCCTGAATCTCCTCCAAGCCGCTGGGGGTCCCCGTATCCGCACGCACCTCAGGCACAGCACTCGCCCCGGCGGGCGTGCTCTCTTCAACTTCCTGCTCATTTCTGATGGCCCGCAGGGCTGTGAGTACCATCTGCCTGTACTCCTCAATGTTCGTGGAGTAATGACCCATGGCCTTCCTGCAATCCTCGACCGTCGTTGCCTCCGGATGGTACATGGTTCCGGGCTGGAAGTCTGTGCTCTGAGGCACATCTATGCTGCGCATGAGCTCCAGCCTTTCGAGTGTCCTGCGCGCCGCTTCTATGATCCACTTGTTACGGGTATCGAGATCCACCTTCTGTATAGCCTCCGCCCTTATCGACGTTATCTTCTTCCCATCCTCAGTCTCATAAACAGATGGCTTGCCGACGACCGCAACGAATGCCGGGATCTCGATCTCAGCAAGCGCTCTGGATGCCTCGGGCTGGTACTGTCCAGCGTATATCAGAATGCTGCCTGTCGGGTCCGCCAGCCTCCCACGCCAGTATTCGACCTCCTCGCCGATGTCGTCCCTCTCTATCAGCGTCCCGACAACAAAAACCCGGTTGCATCTGGCGCCTGTTGGTGTCAGGAGATACTGTGGAGCATACTGCGAGTCATCTCCCTCCCGGAAGGAGAGATCCGACCTTTTAAGTTCAGCCAGAAACACCCTCCTTGCGACCTCTCTGGAGTACATCATAGTCCCTCCGCCCTGCTCACAAGCTGGGACATCTCTTCCTCACTGAAAGCCATCTCCTTTATGCTGTCCACCAGAAGGTACCTGTCCCTCACCGGCCCGGTGACCTCGAAGTACTTTCCTATCAGCTTCTCCTCGATGAGCGCTAGGACAACCTCATGATCAAGCGCCTCCATGGCCATCTCCTTCGCCTGCTCCATTGTGAGGCCGATGAGCTCCTCAACACGCTCGCGGTTTATCAGGATGTCCTGGACCATGAGCCCGTCATCTATTGCAGCCTTGACCCTGAGATCGTAAACACCCTCGACCTTTCCGTGCTCTGCGCATATGCCCTTCGAGAGGGGGCGCCTACATGTAGGGCATCTCTTGATGAGACCGGAGCCCTTCTGTATATCGACTATGGCGCCTGAGATCCTTCTGTTCAGCGATACCTCGATCGGCTCTTCGGTCTCCTCTATGACAGTGCTTCTGTTTATCTTGACGCTGAACCTGCCCTGGAACTCGTCTGTAACAAGATTCCTAAGAAGATAGCTCCTTCCCTCGACGAGATCGGGCTGCCCGGACTTCGCCCACTTGACAAACCTCACGACTCCGGTCTCATCTCCGAGAAGACCCTGCTGCTGGATAGAGTCGCTTGAGGGCTCCCAGAGCTGGACGACCTTGGCCCTGAGGTTGATCCACTGCCCCGGCCCGCTGATGTCCACGACCCTGTAATCTGCAGAGCTCTGTGGAAGCACAGCAGATTCTATATCCCTCTCGAGCTCTGTGATCTCAGTGTTTCTGTTTATCTTGACGCTGAACCTGCCCTGGAACTCGTCTGTAACAAGATTCCTAAGAAGATAGCTCCTTCCCTCGACGAGATCGGGCTGCCCAGACTTCGCCCACTTGACAAACCGTATGTTTCCCGTATCGTCACCAAGGATCCCTGCCTGGGATATCGCCGGACTGGGGGAATCAAACAGGCTCAGGACCTTCGCCTCCAGGTCCACCCACCTTCCAGGCTCGCGGATCTGGTTTATCTTCACCTGCTCGCTCTTTCTGGAGGGGAGCGCGATGCCCTTCTCCTTCAGGTAGTAGTTGAGAACACTTCTCTGCGCCTCCCGGGGAGGGACCTGAAACTTATCGACAAGAAGGCGGTATCTCTTCTCCACATCCCCGGTGCTGACATCGATCCCAAGCTCGCTGAGCCTGGATACGATCTGTTCAATATCTTTCATTCAACCAGCCTCTGGTTTTCTTTGAGAGGTGGTATGAAATGAGACCGCATCATAAATAAACTCATGCCATCCACGGCGAAAGTAATATCCAGATAGGGCGTAAAGCGTTTTGCAGATGACAAAAAGTCATGAGCGTAAAGCAATGCGGAAAGATTATAACGTCATACCACCACTCACTCTAAGATGCCCAGATGCAGGAGGCTACTGGCGATAGCTCTGATGCTGATGGTTCTCGGTATCGCAGAGTCGCAGCCGATGATTCGTATAGGATCCAAGACTGATCCCGAGGCTCATCTCTTCACCTACGATCAGAAGTTCAGGGAGAGCACGCGCTTTATGAACTACAATCTGAGCATGGTCGGTGAGAAGGAGTTCGAGGACTGCAGCAGGCTTTCATCGCGCATGGATCTCAGGATGTTTCCCAGCTGGACCGAGCTGGTCATAAACGCGAACTTCAGCGGCATAGGCAGGATGGGCTATGTTGTGTACGATGAGGAGCGCGAGCAGCCAAGGGAGGAGCAGTCGACGATCACCCACATGTTCATAGGAAACTTCAGCATGGACGAGCGGCTGCTGGTTGCGAAGAACCACGCTGTTGAGTCCGGATACCTGCCTCCTGTGTAGATCTGAGAGAGCGTGGTGAACACCGGAGGTAATCATGAACCACACGCCCGCATTCAAGCGCTCCGGTTCCTATTAAGCTGCTCCCCAACGATTCTGTCAATTATCGAGAGAAACTCATCCCTGCTCTGTGGTGGTATCGTTGCGCCGGCTGCGATGGTGTGGCCTCCTCCGACGCCGCCAACCTCACCGGCTGATGCAGATACCGCACGCGAGAGATCCAGGCCCGCTCTCACAAGATCCTGCGTCCCCCGCGCCGAGACCTTGAGCATGCCATCAGGAGCAGATGCAAATGCCAGAATGGGCTTTGATCTGTCTGCCATCTGAAATACCATCCCAGCCACGATTCCCACTATGGTATCGAGTATATCCTCACCCGCATCGAAGTACTGTATGTTCGATAGCTGTATCAGACCGCGCTCCTTCACCAGCTTTATGCCGTTCAGAAGGTTCTGCCTGTGCTGGCTCAGAAGAAGCCTAGCATCCTCCAGCGCCCCATCCCTGTCGCCAAGGCAGACATCCAGGCCGGTCCGCGAGTGGCCGTACCTCGCTGTTGCGTTCAGGAGCGTGGAGAACTCGCTCGCATCCCTGAGCTCCGTGCCCTCCCTCTCCCTTGTGAGCGTGTAGACCTCTCCGACGAGACGCTCAAGCCTGAAGCCTGGAATTCCAGAACGCAGACCATGACGGATCAGTGCAGACACAATTCTGGCGCGCTCATCCTGGTCCAGATCTATCCACCTTCTCCATCGCTCTCCTCCGAGCCGTATGCCGATCTCTTTTAGGAAGGAGATGCACGCCTCCTCATCTCCTGAGAGCCCTGGAATGTACGGATCTGTTGAATACTCAAGCATCTTGAAGACAGGACGTGTCTGTTTGCCGAAGAGTTTGATATCAGGGCCGAAGGAGAGTACGCCCGCCCTCGATCCGGTCTCTATTATCCTGCGGTTGAGGCCAACGAGCCTGCCCGATGAAAGGTCCTGGAGATCGCCGACAGCGCCGACGACCGCGAGCGCAGAGAGGTCCTCATTCTTCCCAAGGGCATTCGCGAGAAGGAATGCAGTCCCGCTGCCGCTTATCTGGGTCGCGCCATCCCCACCAACCAGATGCGGATTGATGTGGACTATCCCCCCGCAGCGTTCAGTGCTGCCGGGGCGGTGGTGGTCCGCGATAACAGCTTTGATGCCGAGAGCTGAGATCTCCCGGATCATGCCGCTTCCCAGGTCTGTAAATACCACCAGATCTGAGCCCACATCTGCGATGCTCTCAAGTTCGTTTTTGGTAAGCTGCTTGAAGAAGAGTGGCGTGTGATCTATGCCCCTTCTTGAGAGGGCTGTGCATATCACTCCAGCTGCTGTCAGACCATCAGCATCGATATGCGATACAACCAGGACATCACCTGATCTGGAGATTGCCTCCGCACCATACTCAGCCAGCTTCTTCAGAGATGCACAGATGTTCTCTATGTTCACCGACCCCTTTCGAGAGATGATCACACAACTTTTAAGCCTTCTGCGAGAGGGGGAGCCGTGCTCCTGAATGAGCGTGCGTATCAGACTCGAATTGTATACCTGCACAACTGATGTCAGCAGCGGAACATGCTCAATACGTTGAGGTAAATTGCCCTATGGGAGATTTCTGGATGAACGATTATTGCTCCATAACAAAATGTTTTAACCATTGCGTTGATCTATCCAGACTATGGGTAGAAAGAGAGTTCATGAAGTGAGTTTGAAAGAAGGCGAACGAGATGAGCTTGAGAGTTTCATCAGGAAGGGTAAAGCCTCAGCGAGGAGTCTGACGCGTGCGAGGATACTGCTTCTTGCGGATGAGGGCAGGAGTGACAAAGAGATAGTAGATGTGCTGAAGGTTTGCAGGGGTACGGTGCGTAATACACGTGACAGGTACTGGAAGGGTGGTCTTGATTGCGCGCTGAATGAGCAGCCGCGGAGTGGAGCACCACCCAAGATAGATGGGCGGGTTGAAGCTGAGCTGACGCTTCTTGCGTGCTCCGATCCACCAGACGGCAGATCGAGATGGACTGTCATGCTTCTCAGAGATAAGCTTGTTGAGATGGGCGTTGTGGATTCGATATCTCATATGACAGTGTACAGGACATTGAAAAAAAAGAGCTCAAGCCGTGGCTCGAGAAGAGGTGGTGTATAGGTAACATCACGGGCGACTTCATATGGCATATGGAGGACGTGCTGGATGTTTACGAGCAGCCCTATGACCCGAAGCGTCCTGTGATCTGTTTTGACGAAAGACCATGTCAGCTGTTAGGCGATACGATAGTCCCGATACCCATGAAGCCAGGCAGCCCGAGGAAGGAACATTACGAGTACGAGCGCAACGGCACTTGCTGCGTATTCATGGCGTTTGAACCTCTTGCTGGCAGAAGGATTGTCTCTGTCAGGGAACGTCGAACAAAGATCGATTATGCAGAGTTCATGGTGGATCTCGCGAATCAGTATCCGGATGCAGAGAAGATCATCGTCGTCCAGGACAACCTCAATACTCACACCATGGGCTCATTCTATGATGCAATGCCTCCAGATGACGCTTTCAAGCTCGCAAAACAGTTTGAGTTCCATTACACTCCAAAAAAGGGTAGCTGGCTCAACATGGCTGAGATAGAGCTCTCGGCATTATCAAAACAGTGCCTCGACCGGAGAATACCTGACATCAACAAACTGAGAGACGAAATCAATATCTGGCAACAGGAACGAAATGCAATCCGCGCAACTGTACGGTGGAAGTTCAGCAAAGATAACGCCAGAGCAAAACTCAAACGACACTACAATACAGTTGAAAATTAATGTTACTGAGCACAATGACCGATGATAGCGACTTCACTTCACCAGTAACTCAAGTACGCTCAAGATATTGAGCAAATACATCTACACCGAGTCTCACTATGCCGAGCGACTTTACATTCTCTTGTAATCC
The DNA here is from genome assembly GCA_029907715.1 of Methanothrix sp. Taxonomy (NCBI): domain Archaea; kingdom Methanobacteriati; phylum Methanobacteriota; class Methanomicrobia; order Methanotrichales; family Methanotrichaceae; genus Methanothrix; species Methanothrix sp. The sequence goes on along the minus strand of JARYLI010000007.1, from coordinate 65,478 downwards.
GGGGACTCCTTGAATCGTGTGATCCAGTAATGCACACTTGAGTTACCCACACCAAGAACCGCTGCCGTTCTCCTAACTCTGGATGAGACCACGCAGGTCGCTATCGCGAAAAGCTTAACTTCTAAAGGTACCTTATTTCTGCTGAAGAGAGGTTAGCTGGATAACGCAGAAATCAGAGTGCTTGATGTCATCTGGCATCACCCCTCTAAATTTCAGCGAACCAATTTTATGATCAGTTCTGGTTTTTATCTTATTCAGACAGGTCCTTCGATACGGCCGTTAATAATATATATTATCAACTGAAAGCATATACTAAATCATGCAAAGATTTGCATGATTATGAAGCTGAGCGTGGGAAAATGCATAAAAAGCTGTTTTTGTCGATTTGCCTGTGTATGCTTCTTTTGTTATCAACTGCTTTCGGGGCAGATGTTAAGGTAACGCAGGCAAAAGAGGTAATAAAGCCGTCTGACACTGCTATATTTCAGGCACAGAAACCGGATCTTGTGGTGAAGTCTGTAAGGGTAACAAGCGATCCAGTGATATTCTACGGTGGTAAAATAGTGCTTATACCGCTGGAGATAACCATTGCCAATCTTGGTGCCGCTACCAACCAGGATTTCAATGTGGGAGCTGAGGGATGGGCTCTGGATGGAAACGTATACGGCTTTGATTTCGCAGCGCCCGGAACCGAGACCATGCCAGAGCGTGGAGGAGTCCTGGTTCATGGCATGCAAAGCGGCACAAGAGTCAGTGCAGAAAGAAGCTACACAGGGTTGTTGTTGCTCGGGCCCAATCCAATCAACGCGTCTCCACAGCCCGGGACGCGCTGGAGGATTAAGGCCATGGTGGACTACAATCTGGATCCAGATGCTTTCGGTTACGAGTGGGGCGTGAACGAGGCAAATGAGACAAACAATGAAATGGAGATAATCTATCCCCCCACGCCCTCGATCGCTACTGTGACGCAAGGTGGAATGTCTGTTATCGGCATGCTGAATAAAACATAATGAAATTTTAATTTTTATTTGAAATATACTTCTTTTCTATTGACATGTACGAACATGGCTCAAGTTTCTCCACATCCAAAGGCTGTGAGCCCAGACTTCTGGCTTCAGCCCTTAGTCCGAACAGGTCCCTCTGAGACACCACCAGATTTTAATAGCAAATCCTACGGATATACATTGGATTTTATGGAGGTACCTGCAAAAAGATGAGCTCAGAGATGTGCACGGTCTGCGGTCTTCCCAAGGAGCTCTGCATATGTGAAGAGGTGGCCAAGGAGCAGCAGAGGATCGTCGTCAAAATCCATAAAAGAAGATACGGCAAGGAGGTCACAGCCATTCAGGGCATAGATCCACATGAGATCGATCTGCAGGATCTCTGCACCTATCTCAAGTCAAAGCTTGCCTGTGGTGGGACTGTGAAGGACGGCGTCATCGAGCTCCAGGGCAATCACATCAGCAGGATCAAAGACCTGCTAATTAAAAAAGGGTTCAGCGCCAGTCAGATAAGCCTTTGAGAGCGATTCGGCGAAGCCTGCATTCGACGCCTAGCTTTGCATGCAGATCTTTGCGGTCTGATGCACGGCATCTCTTTTTGGTTACGGACTGAGAATGCGCCCGCATCCCCCTGATCCGGGGGTCTCAAACCCGAGTTCCCCATTTTTCAGGCATATAGAGTCAGAACATGGCGATTCGTGATGCCCATCAGGCTTCGATCAATTTCGGGTTAAACCTGGAATGGTAGCCCAGTTTTAGACGTCTCAATGCCCGAATGATGAAGCTATGGCTCAAACCACAAGTGCAGCAGATTTGAGCTCTCAGCGCTGACGCTCATGGTTCAGCCCGCCCGACTATTGTAAACCGAAATTGAGATAAATGTTTACAATACGTCTGTATGTATGCGCGAGAGCTACCTGGTTCTGATTCCCCTATTTCTGTATCTCCTGGCAACTGCATCCCTGGGGCATATTGTCAGAAGCGGTCGATCCTGGAACGATTTCTTCCTTGCAGGCAGAAGTCTGGGCACGCTTCAACTCACAGGATCGCTGGTTGCAACGATACTGGGAGCATCATCCACGATCGGCCTTGTCGGCCTGGGTTACTCCAGGGGCCTTCCCGGGGCATGGTGGCTGCTCTCCGGCGCTGTGGGGCTTCTCATTCTCTCAAAGATTGCTCACGCGGTGCGAGGAACCGGAGCGCGCACGCTGCCCGACCTGATAGGAAATTTTTATGGCCCCTCTGCTAAAAAATCTGCCTCCGCCCTCATCCTGATCGCCTGGCTGGGAGTGATCGCCGCCCAGATCGTCGCTGCCGGGAGAATCATGGGCGCGCTGTTCGGATACGACTGGGCATGGATGTCAGCCACAGCGTTCGTGCTGGTGGCGTACACGGCGCACGGCGGACAGCGTGCGGTGGTGAGAACAGACCTGCTGCAGCTCTGCATGATAGTTGCAGGATTGATACTGATGCTGGCGATCTGCCTGGGATCCGTGCCTGAAGCTCTGAACGACCTGGATTTTCCGACATCTGAGCAGATGGGCCTGCAGGATGTGGTATCCATGGTTGTTGTGGTTGGATCGATGTACCTCATCGGTCCCGATGTGTACTCGAGAGTCCTCTCTGCAAGGAACCCCGAGTCTGCCAGGGTCTCAGCGATGCTCTCAGCGATTATCATCATACCGCTTGCATTCGCCATCACATCGATCGGGATCTTCGCGCGGCATCTTCTCCCAGAGATAAGACCGGAGGATGCGCTGCCACTGCTCATGACCGATGTAATTCCCAACTGGGCCGCTGGAGTGACTGCGGCTGCGTTTCTGGCGGCTGCGATGTCATCCGCCGACACATCTCTACTCACCGCGTCCTCCATACTCACCCTTGATCTCGGCCTGGGATCGGGAGTCAGAGCGCGTGGGATGGCTGCGCTCTTTGTAGGCTCATGCTCCCTGATGCTGGCGATAAGCAGGCCCGGCATCATCTCAACGCTGATGCTTGCCTACACTGTATTCACAGGCGCCTTTCTGGTTCCGGTGCTCGCAGGTTTCCACAGGGAGAGGCTCGGACTGACCCAAAACTCTGCAACCGTGGGCATACTGTGTGGTGGAATCACATCGCTGATGCTCGGAGGGGTTTTCCCCCTCTCCGGAATATGCGCATCCGCTTTTGCAATGGTGATCGTCAGCGCTGTCGAGAAAAGGAGGATCAGATAGGCAGCAGCCGAATCTCCGATCGACTTCAAGCGACCTCGTCTCATACGGATCCATTCGAGACCTGCTGCCTGGAAGGCGAGTTCAAATTGAGACGGATCTGGATCCTAAAACAGCTCCTCATCCTGCGTGTAGCTCTTTCCGAGTCTAAGCGCTATCTCGGCCTTCTCGAGCTCCCTGCCGAGGTACGCAGCATGATCCAGTCTGCTCACCAGGTTGAGATCAATCGCTGTGTCCAGTATCTCCCTGGCCGTCCTGCCCTTTATCACCACGCGATCATGCACGGCCACAATCTCATCTCCGCACAGCCCTATCCTGAAGGAGCCAGCAGGATCGACAACGAATGTCCTGCTCTGCCTTGCCATCCTCGCCTCCAGATTGGCTGGAGGCACAAACTCTGGCCGCGGACGCTTCTCCTTCAGGATGAGAAGATCCCTCCCCAGATCCTTTGGGGGGCTCCGTCTCTCGCGAGCAAGCGCCATCATCTCCGCAGCCCTCCTGAGCTCCCTGACGCTACCTCGCGCCTTCCGGCTGTACTCAGGGGTGAATAGAATGGATGCGCCTATCTCCTCTCCGATGGCTGCCAGTATCGCGTTAGCTCCGTGACTGTCAGCATCTATGAGCTCTGTCACATTCCCCACACCCAGAAAGAGAGGCATGTCCGGGTGAGCTCTTCTGAAATCAATGTATCTCGCTATCGAGTCCGCGAGGCCGCCAAGCGGTGGCGAGAGCACAGGATCTGCGATCACAGTGAGCCCGAGCTTGAGCGCAGCGCTGATGTTGCTCTCCAGCGTCGTCTCAGGACCGGGTATCACGACAGCCGGAACATCCTTCTCCAGAAGGGCATCAGCCACAGCGTGCATGTTGCTGCCATTGATGCTCAGAACCAGATCTGCTCCAGCATCAACCCCTGCCAGTATCAGATCCGGACGGAGCGTGTCTATGCTAACGGGCATCTCCGAAACTCTCCTCGCTATTCTCACCGCCCTCCTCACATCATCTGGAAGTGCATCGAGGGGTAGGCCGAGATCGATCATGTCCGCGCCCTGTGACTCATAGTATTTGATCCTGCCCTCCAGAGATCCATTCTCCAGTCGGGTTGCATCCACGATCTCCGCAAGGACCTTCATCCTGCTCCCGCCGCCTATCCCGATGCCGCGAACAACGATGGGTGGGCGTGCGTTCCGCTCGATTCTATTGAGTGTCTCCTCCACATTTTTGGCAAGATGTTCCGCTATGAGCGTACAGGCCGGCGTTCTGCTCGAGAGCTCTATCTCCTCCATGTGATCCAGAATATAGGCTATATCGGCAGCATGCTTCGGGCCGAGCCTGATCTTTGTGCCGAGCTCCTGCTCCACCTCACTGAAATCTGATGTCACAAGGCCTGGAATCATGATGAGGTCGTAGCCGATTGGGGCCGCTCTTCTTACATGCTCCGGGGTTATGAACGCAGCTATATCCAGATCCAAGACGAGAACATCAGCATGCACCCTGGCGGAATCTGCCGCACTTCTCACATCATGCTCTGCCAGCCTGCCCGTCAGAAGCAGCACCTTCATAAATTGACCTCTCATCCACAGCGCTTTCTGCGATCCTCAGGGTGGAGCAGCTGACGGTCTGGGGCCTATGCACGGATCCGAGCGAGCTGCTTACCATGGAAGACCCCGATCACATCATGAGTTCAAAGCCCATTTGGTAGAACCGCCGGATAGGCAAACTCCGGCATTCGAACCGATGCCAACCTGCGACACATCTTTATGCGAGATCACCGATCCGCCGAATCATCGGGATATGCCTTTTTACAAATCGCTGCCCCCACCATCCTATCAGGGATTACTTCCATCCTTTTGGCACGTCTTTTATTAAATGCGCCTTTTTCAGCAGCGCCTCTTTAGATACCACCAGATCTCCTGGCAACGGCGGTTTGTGGCCCGGATCACCTGTATGAGCTTCATCTCGCTATGTATCTCGGCATCTCGTCGACCTCTATGACGAACGGCTCGTAGGGCTCTATTGTGTTTATCCTCCTGACCCTGCCGATGCCGAGGAACTGGAGCTGGGCTCTCGCAGCCTGCGACTCGATCTCCTCGTAGAAGAAGTCGTTCGACTGGATCATCCTGTGAGTCATTATCTGGATCTCGTTGACCCTTGCTATCACCCCGGGCGTGCCGTTTACGATATCCTTCAGGCTGGCCTCTGTCACGAAGATCCTGTCTCCCGGGTTAACACCTCTCAGGGAGAAGAAGTTCAGCGGCGATCTGATCTCGACCGTACGTACGCGATTATTAACCAGGTCCTTTATTACGTTCCTGGAGATTCCGGTTAGCGCTACACAGATCATCAGCATCACCCGTACATCGGGAACTCCTTTGCTGTGGCCTCTTCGGCACTGGTCTTAACCTGTGCTGCAAGCTGCTGCATCTGCATCTCTATCTCTGCGGCTCTCTCGAGCAGCTTTGCCGTGCTGACGTTCAACCCGTATATCCTGTTGAGCGCATCTATGGTTGCTGCAGCCGATCTCGGGTCAGGTTCATCGCTCATGGTCTCCCCAAGCAGGCAGATCGCGGGTATACCCTTCAGTCTGCACTCGTTCATTATGGATCCGGAGATGCCTGCTATCGTCCCGAGCTCGAATATCTCCGTCACCCCTTTGAGCTTATCGAGCAGCTCAGCATGCGATACCGCGCCGAAGACGCGCCTCTGATCCGTCATCAGCGTTATCCCGGCGAGGCACACGATCTCCCGCGTCTTTATGGAGGCTGCCCATCTCACAATCTCCCTGCTCATATCATATGAGGCGAGGGGATGTATCGGTATGTCGGATGTGAGCAGTATCAGATCCAGATCTTCCCGCTCGTAAATCCGGACAGGCATGTTCACGACGCCTCCAAGCAGCACTGCAAGTGGCGGGAAATATCTTGAGGTCATGGCTCCGAGATAGTTCATCTTCAGCTCGTGGATCATGTACTGGCTGGCTATGTTGCCGACCAGCCCGATCCCAGGAAATCCCTCTATCAGAAGCGGGTTCCTGCAGCGCGGTTCCCTCTCCAAGATAACCTGCACGGGATCGTGGTACATGCGTGTATTTGTTGCTCTGATATGAGATAAAATCTTCTGATCCCGGAAGATATGACAGCAGTTATCTGTTACCGAGAGGACCCTCCTATCTTGCTGCCGGTCAATCAGGCCTTCGATCTTGTCTGGAGTTCAGGAAAGCCGATTGCTGGATGCCTCTTTCGGAGCACATGTTACCCATCTCTGAATCGTACTCATGCGTCATCAGTTAAGATCGACATGTGTAGAATTGGACTTAATAGTCATATCTCGCCTCAGTACTGCTATCAGGACTCGAGTCCACAGGCGGTCGATTTTGAATCAAATTCTCCACTATGGGGAGATCTCAATTTGTCAAATTTCATGGTCAATATATTTACATAAAATCCTTAACCGATAACAAATGGAATCGTACTGCTGAACGATTTCATCCATGATAACCTGCCAATAGAAGACAGGTGCTGCTATTCATTCTTGGTGGGTGAATAGGTGCGTTCAGCAACCACTTGCACGGCACACAAGTTGCCAAACACATAGGAGTGAATCCTGATGCCAGCCGGGCTATTTCATGGTAAGCGTTTGAGATGCGGGTCGACTTCGTCCAAGCGAGGCGTCGCAGGATGTTAACCCATCATGTCATGCTTTCATGTGAAAAAGTTGACCTCACCCGTGCAGTTACGGATGAGGGCACCAGGGCACTCATGAATAGAGGCAACACAAGCATATGTACAGCAGAAACATGGACATGCCCAGGATCATGGCTGCGCCGATAATGGCGATCTTCATCACAATCACCTTTTACATGATGCAGTTTTCCAGAGAAACCATTCAGATCAGTCAGCCATGCAGAGCAGAACCCCCACCTGGCCTCCAGCCAATGATTCAGCCTGGACGAAAACAGCTCGAGCTGCCCAATACAAATGCATCCGCTGCATAAGGCATCCGCTGAGAGAAGATTCCATAACCGTTTGCCTCCTTATGTATATCCCCATTCAGAGCTCTCATACAGGAAATCGCATATTCGAGATCCTGCCTGGAGCAAGGTATCTTTTGTAAATTTTTGTGGATAAAGGAGTACGAATCTCAGGTAAGTAATGGCAATAATTATAATAAATAAGGTTCCATGTTATTCATCCTAAACTCCGGCGAATTTATAGTTCGCTCTTATCCGTATGTTAAGTTGCCCAATAGAAGCACTGGGAGAAGCACTGGGCTTGCTATGCATTCCATGTAAATGAATAAGTGCGTTCAGCAACCATATTGCACGATCCGCAAGTTGCCAAACACATAAGAGCGCTACCTTTTTCGGCCACATCTCCTTATTATCTGTCTGACTGAGAGTATCGCAATCACTCCAGCCAGAACCGGTGGGAACGGGCTGCTCCTGCTCGAGGCGCTCTCATTCTGTTCTCTCCTGATGACAGGCTCTGCCTCTATCACACTCTCCCGGAGATCCACCACGGCCCCGCTGCTGTTGAGGAGCAGCACCCTTAGATGGTAGATGCCCGGATCAAGCGTTCTGTTCCAGGAGATCTCCACGGTCTCATCATCGCCCTCAAGAAGCACAGGAGTTCTCTTCTCGACGACCTCGACATCTGTGCCGTTGGTGAGAACGAACCTGAGGCTTCCCCTGAACGGCACCCTTGATATGCCAAGAACCGTCGCAGATGCGCCCATCTCATCCTCATAGGTCTCGGTGATCCTGGCGTTCTCCACAGCGACGAATCTGTTCATGAAGGCGCGCGTCTGGCCTGTGGACTGCTCTACTATCTTAACCCTGCCTGTGTACGTCTCTCCGGCACTCAGCAGCACAGGCCACTTCCACTCTATGAGCGTGGGCACGCCTCTCCCACCTGCGATCTTCACGGATCTATCTCTGTAGATGTAAACAGCCCTGTCTCCCGATATGAGCATGTAATAGATATCAACAATCGCAGGATCCGCTGCGTATATGATCATGTGTATGCCGGAGGAGTCTGCCAGAAAATCCCTGACATCAAATCTCAGAGGTGTCTCTCCTCCGTGGTAGAAGCTGTGGCATCTCCTCTCCAGGACGGTCCCGTCCCTGGTCAGGCTGGCGCATGCCTCATACGCCCCCTCTTCCTGATCGCTCAGGTTCCAGCTGATTATCACGGTGCCGGGCGTATCCACTGGAAGAACATGGCTGCTTAAAACAACACCGGAGCGCATGAGTTCTGCCAGGAGATAACAGCCAGATACATCACCTGATAAACTCACATCGCACGAATCGATATTTGAGTAGATGTCCTCCACATGCTGCGAGATCGCAGGTTCCTGGATGAAGAGCAGAACTGAGAGGAGTGCGAGCAACGATCTCATATCGCAGATCTCCATAGCACCTCTGCTTTATAGCTATCGCACCGGGATGTGCAGATAACTGATGTTTCATGTCTTGTGACTCTGTCGCTGAGAGCAACCGCATGTGGCTGTGCAGGAGCTGTGAAGTGTTGTGTCGAAGAACATCGATTTCGTTGCAGATCGTTCAATGATGCGATCCCACAAACTTTTCCTGAGCGATCTTCCGCCCGAGTTTCCATTTCATAACCATCACAGCCGGAACCGAAGGATTTATTTACCGATAGTGGATCAAGTTGGTTACGTGGGCTCGTGGTCTAGCTGGTTATGACGTCGCCTTGACATGGCGGAGGTCATGCGTTCGAATCGCATCGAGCCCATCGCCCAAGTAGCTCAGTTGGGAGAGCGTCAGACTGAAGATCTGAATGTCCCCGGTTCGAGTCCGGGCTTGGGCATCGCGACCATGATTTTCAGCCTGATTTCTGCCCACGTGGAGGTTGAGTTTGATCACTGTCTCAGTCCTCTCGACTCTCGTCCAAACCGAAGATCTCCACTGGTGGAGCTGTTCCACATGCAGCATCATATCATCGGATAAGTATTTACGATGTGAGCTGCATAAGACAGATGGCCGGCTTATATCATGAGAGGGTGTGGTAGATCGCGATGAGGCTCATGCTATGTGCAATCATGCTGCTTCTCCTCATTCCGTCTGAGGGGCGACTGATAAAGGTTGATGACGATGGAGTCGCGGATTTCGCAAGTATACAGGCGGCTCTTGCCCTGGCAGAGGATGGGGATACGATCGAGGTGCTTAGCGGAGTTTACGCGGAGAGCGTTAACATAACAAAGTCAGTAAGTGTAAGAGGGGTCGACTCCGGGGAGGGCATTCCGGTCCTGGACGGAGGCGGCCTGGATGGTTTTGTGCTCTCCTCAGAGGGTGTCAGTGTAAGCAGATTCATCATAATGAATGCGAGCGGATGGGGAGCAGCTGGTATCAGGGTCCTCTCAGAGGGCGCCATGATATCAGGATGCAACGTGAGCGATTCGTTCGCCGGCATCCTGCTCCTCGGGGGGAATGGATCTGTTGTTGATAGCAACATAACAGAATGCCACTTCGCCGGAATCGTGGCCGCGTCCCCTCATAATACTGTGAGAATGAACCGGGTGTATGAGAACAACAATGCAGGCATACTCCTTCTCAGATCTCGCGGGAATCTCGTGGATGGCAACAATGCGAGCTTCAACCTTGGAAGTGGGATTAAGGCTTACAGATCAGATGATTGCGTTATCAGAAACAACACCGCAGATACGAACGACTACGGCATAGTGCTCTCCGAGTCCCATGGATGTGCTGTTGAGGGCAACATCCTCGAGAACAACGATTACGGTGTATATCCATACCTGTCATCAGAAAACTTGATCTCGAGAAACACCGCAAGGACGAACGACTACGCTGTGTACCTTTACACCGCCTGGAACAACAGCATCACCGGGAATGATCTCAGGATGAATGATGCATATGGAGTGATGATCTACTATTCTGATAACAATACAATATCATCGAACGACCTGAGGTCTAATGATATCGGCGGGCTGAGTGTGAGAGGCTCCAGGAACAACATCATAAGCGGGAATGTTATGGGCGACAGCCCCCATTCGATCCACATGGAGGGCGCAGATCTCAATATCGCAGAAGGAAACCGGATAAGTGGTGGAGAGACGGGAGTCATCCTCGAGAGGTCGATGAACAACAGCATCACCGGCAACACGATCTCTGACGAGCTCACAGGCATACTGATCTCATCGGGCTCCAGGAATCTCGTTGCAGGAAATAACCTCACGGGATGCAGACTTGGCGTTCAGGCAAACGCCTCCAGTGGTAGCATCATATCAGCGAACACCATCGAGGGTGGCGATCTGTGCGTTCATCTCATACGCTCACCCAACTCCAGGCTCGAGGGCAACACCCTCAGGCAGAGCAGCTCAGGCGTGATCGCCGAGATGTCTGATGGCATCCAAGCGATCGAAAACTCGTTCGAGGGGGTGCCACAGGCGATTCTCATCGACAATTCCCCCGGATTCAGGACAGTCAACAGCACCATAACCGGAGCTGACGTTGCGATTCTCGTCAACGCCTCGGAGAGGGGCGCTGTGTATGGCAACACCATGAAGAACGCGGTTGAGGGCATAAGGCTCCATGCTGCATATGATACGGAGATCGCCGGGAATCTCGTCACAGACTCGAAGAGCGGGATTCGCCTGGACGGATCGAATGGGAACAGAATCGAGAGAAATAACGTCTCGAGGTGCAGCAGCGGAATTGTGCTCTCGCGCTCCTGGAAGAACCTTCTGAGGATGAACAGCATATCATACAACACCAACGGCCTGGCGCTGGATGAGGGCATGTATCCCATAGAGTCAAGCGAGAATCAGATATACCTCAACAGCTTCGTTCAGAACAGAAACGATGTCGTTTCATACATCTCAAGCAATTCCTGGAGTTCTCCCACAGCCATTCGGTACGTATATCGCGGCAGGAGCTTCGAGAGCAGGATGGGCAACTACTGGCACGGATTTGAGGGGGATGACAGGAACAGCGATGGGATACTGGACAGAGGCAAGAGTGTTGGCCTGGAGGACGACCCGTATCCACTCGCAGAGCCTCCGGAGAGGTACACACTCCTCGCAGGCATATGATGCACGGACGCAGACCTGGCTGCTCCCTGTGATTATATCGCATGGCTCCGGCGATCCGCTTCCGTGGCTGGGCAGCGTGGAGGGTTGCGGACCAATCAGGAGATGGAAGTCGTAACGAGCCTGTAGAATGTGGCCGCGGTCAGCGCGTCCCCCAGGCCGACGGTCGTAACAGGATCAGAAGCTATGAAAGACGGATGGACGCAGACGCTTGATCCACCTTTTTCTTTGAAAGCACCGAGCCCGGCCTTCGTTCCCCCCAGGCGAAGAACATCCTCCACCGCTTTTCTTCCCGCATCGCTCACGCCAAGCTCCACCTCTCGTTCAATACAACCTGTCGCGGCGAGCCTGCCTGCGATCTCCGCGCCCAGCTCCAGCGCAGCGATCTCTTTTATTGGATCGGGGGAGATGCTCACCGTGAACTCCCGGGTGTGGACACACACCCTTGGAATATCAAACTCATCGTGGATCTGCTCAGCAGCCCCCGCGATCTCCTCACAGTCGTCTCCTGAATTCGTCAGCATCGAGAGCTCATCCTCGTTCATGCCGATGCTATCGACATCCAGGATCCCCAGGAGGGATCTCATGATCTCCGGCCGCTCGAAACTGCCCATCTCAGCGTGGGTGTACCTTGTGGAGATCCATCGGCTCATCGATCCCAGCCGCGCCTCGAATATCTCCCTGTGCATGTCGTGGGGGACGAGATGGAATCCCGAGAGAATCACTCCCATCACATCCGGATCCTGCCTCTCCAGAAACGCTCGAAATGATGGATTGATGTGCATGATTCGATTCATCGGGTCGAACGTCGCGATTATCCTGTTCTCCCTCGGGGCTGTGATTCTTCCCGAAGGGAGATCGACACTCTCACCACCCCTGTACTGGATCACAAAGTGCCTTAGCTCCTGGCCCACCTCTGATGCATGCACGGGATCTGTGAGTGAGACGCCTCCATCCATGACCGGGACCCTGACCGCTGGATGAAAGAGAGATGCCTGGCGTGGGGTCAGTGATGGTACGTTGACGACAGGTTCTGCTCCGAGCGCGGCGAGAACGTTCGCGATGTTTCCTGCGTTCCCTCCCATCCTGATCTCCCAGTTGAAGAGCGATGATATCTCATCAGCGATCCTCTCACTCTCAATGATGATCTCGCCGCCTGTTCCACGGCGCATGTGAGAGAGGATCGAGATAGCGAGAGCATCCAGGGACGTTATCTCTGATGGGATCTCCGGAGATCTGATGTCCGGTGGTGGACAGAGATCCCGAAAGAGCATCTCAATCTCCTTCCCTGTGATGGTGTGAACGCAGTCGATGTTGACGTTGAACGCGCAGAGAACCCTGGGATCAGATCCTGATGAGTCTGTATCTGCTTGTTCCAAGTCCGATCTTCTCCCCATATTCGATCTGATGCAGTGCGTTCGTCGACTCCCAGCACCCCCTGAACTTGTCCTCTCCAGGCTTCCTGTTGCTCTTCAGGTAGCTGTTCTCGATGCCCATCTGCGCATTGACCAGATCATAGCTGGCCATGTCGATTGCAACCGGATCCCTTGACGCGAGAATTCCTATGTCCGGGACCACCGGGGCATCGGACCAGGGGACGCAGTCGCAGTCCGGCGTTATATCGATCAGAAAGTTGAAGAAACCGACGCGTCCGGATTTGCCGAGAACAGCTCCATATGCATACTCAACCATCCTCTCCACGAATGGGGGTATCGCAACAGTCCAGTCGAAGTCCATTGCCCTCTCCAGGCATGCCCTGACGCACTCACCGCAGCCGACACAGACACCGAGATCTATGTATGCTTTCCCGTCAACCACAGAGATTGCAGACCTGGGGCACGCCTTCATGCATCTGCCGCATCCCCTGCATTTCTCTTTATACACCATGGGCTTTGCAGTGTGCTGCTCAGCCTTTCCGATCGGCGGCGCGCACCCCATTCCGAGGTTCTTTATCGCCCCGCCGAAGCCCGCCACCATGTGCGCCTTGAAGTGAGAGAGCACGATCATGCTATCGGCGCTGGCGATATCCCCTGCGATCTTCACAGACCTGAAGTGATTGAGGTTCACATCAACACTGACGTGGTTCTCGCCACGCAGTCCGTCTGCGATTATGACGGGCGCGTCGACGACCGCATATGCGAAGCCATGCCCTATCGCTGTCCGGATGTGGTCCACAGAGTTCCCACGGCCGCCGCTGTACAGCGTGTTAGTGTCCGTCAGAAACGGCCGCGCCCCCTTCTCCTTCACAAGCTTCACGACCTCACGCACGAATACAGGGCTGATGTACGTGTCATTCCCCACCTCGCCGAAGTGGAGCTTTATGGCGGTGAGATCGCCTTTATCGATAATTTTATCGAAGCCTGCAGCGTTGAAGAGCCTTCTGATCTTCTCGAGCTTGTTCTCGCCGTCGCTCCTGGATCTCATGTCCGCAAAGTAAACATCGCTGGTCATGATACTCCCCTTTGTGAATGTGCTGGCCTGCTAATCAGGCTTTCCATGCTCTTATCGGACGTGTCCGAATAAGTATTAGGTGTTTATTATGTGCAAAAGAGGGGACGATCCAGATTTCTGGCCACAGCTCTTATCCGGACAGGTCCCTCTTATCACGCTGTGAGAGCTCTGCTGATATCGAGCATCCAATGCTCGGATGTGGTTTCACGAATTGTCGATACGTATTTACTCAATATCGTGAGCGTACTTGAGTTACTGATCAAGTGAAGCCGCTATCATCGGGCATGTTGTTCATCCAGAAATCCGCCAAGAGGGCAATTTACCTCAACGTATTGAGCATGTTCGTCGATACTCCTCGCAAGAGGGCCGGATCATGCGGCTCACCGCAGAATCAGATCCCGAGCGCAGATCGTTTCTCCTCGATGTGCCCCAGTATCAGCTCTGCAGCCTTCACAGGATCTTTCTCCACAGATATCACGCCGCCTGTTATCTCCCTGCAGCCTCTGAGGAGCAGATCCAGCAGCCGAGGAGCTCCGGTGATTGTCGGCACAGGGTTCACGTATGTGTAGAGGCCAAACGCAAGCGCGAAGATAGCATCGATTGTGGCCTTCTGCTCCATGTATTCAGGCGCTGCAGCAGCCACCGGCAGATCCTTGACAGACACGCAAAGCATCTCCGAGACGCTCCTGAGAAGCTCGGAGAGCCTGCCGACATCGGTGCATGTCCCGTAGCTCAGCACTGGAGGGATACCAAGAGAGCTGCAGACCCCTTCCAGACCGCTGCCTGCCAGAGCTGCAGCCTCCTTTCGACAGAGTCCGGCGAGCTGCATGGCAGCATTTCCGCAGCCCATTGAGAGGATCAGAACATCTCTTTTTATGAGCTCCTTTGCCAGTGCGACGCTGTGCACATCCTGACCTGAATCTCTGAGCGTTGTGCATGAGACCAGACCCACAATGCCCCTGATCTGCCCTGATTTCAGCGCATTCAGAAGCGGATCGAGGCTGCCGCCAAGCAGTTCCAGAATGCTCTCCGTGGAGAAACCAACAGTCGCCTCCCCAGCAGGCAGATCCCTCACGTGCCTCTCTCCCGATCTGCGCGAGGGATAGTTAGATATCGCCATCTCCAGGAGCTTTGCGGCCTGATGCTCCACCTGCTCAGGCACATAATTCAGCCTGTCACTGATGCCTTCAAACGCAACAAGCTCGCTGACGGGAACCAGCCTGAAGCCGTATCTCCTCGCATACTCCGGATCAAGAGGAAGCGAGCAGTTCATATCGCATGCCATGAGGTCTATGGAGCCTGTGGCCATCATTGGCTCCTGAGAGATCCAGTTTCCGGTAAAACCACCGAGCACCTCATCCATGGACCAGCGCTGTATTATCTCCTGGCCGGTCTCGATGCTCGCTATTATCCTCAGACCCCTTGCGCCCGCGCTCCTCGCCCTCTCCTGCCATTCAGGCTGCCTGGCGAGCATTATCATCGCGAAGCCCATGAACGGCTCGTGGCCGTTGACCACGACATTCACGTAATCCGGATCCAGGACTCCAAGATCGACCATCATCCTGTGAGGCCTAGGAACACCGAAGAGCACGTCCTGGCAGTGTTCCAGCATCATCTGGCTCTGATACGCCATGGCTATCGAGAGGCGCATCGCCTTCATCGCCAGGCTCTCATAACTTCCATCAACGTTTGTGAGGCATGAGCCTGTGGCCAGAAGTATCTCCCCGTGGATGCCTCCAGGAAATATGCCTAAAGCTCGCCACAGATCCTTCCGCTCAGCAGGTGCGAACGCCTCCACGATCTGGCTCTCCTGATAGTAGCTCCGGTTGAAGTCAGCTTCGACCGCATCACAGAGCCTGAGAGCTGTATCCTCTGGAGATCCGGATGTATCGATATCGAGCATGGAGGCGAGACGTCTCAGCTTTTTCTGCTCAACGATCCTGAACGGAGTTCTGCCAAGAGCTGTTGCTCTGAGCGTCCTTATCGTCTGCTCCGCATGGTAATGGTATGTCGATGCGCCCATCACGTTTCTCAGAAGCATCATGCGCATCGCCATGCCATCCGCTGATATCCCGCAGACACCCCGCCTGTCCTTCGATGCATCTGCCCTGCAGGGGCCGTTGGAGCAGAGATCGCATCGCGTCCCTGCCATGCAGTACGGGCATCTCCTGTCGGGATCTCCTCCCATGCCCTGGGACTCATAGCGGTCCCAGAGGTTGCTCATGCCATCTTTCCTTATCTGCTCGTACATCCGCCGAACAGATTCATGATATGATATCCTCTCCGGCTCCATATCTCTCACTCCATACACATCGCACCGGCTGGCCACACCCAGCATGGTTGCGTGAATTCCGCCATCTCTGCAGTAATGAGACGTGAGGCTGCTGCAGGATCACAGATCTCATCACCACACTCATTCCACCAGCACCAGCTCCACCGGGCGTCTCGGAGTGTGCCTGGTCGGCGGGGCGTATCCCATGCGTATGAGGAGCTGTGGATACCTGACGCCAAGAAACTCCGCCATCTCTCCTCTCAGCTCATCTATTGCTACTGGCTGGCTGAAGAGATCGAAGCGCACGTCCATCTCAGTCGCGAGAAGGAACAGCTTCTCGAAGGTGACGCCCAGCCTGACCCACGTCAGTTTATCTTCCGAGTCTGATGATAGAACTGCTGCTGCAGGAGATTCTCTCATGAGAGCAGACTCCTTTCTGGCCCTTGACCAGGATGTGTCGAATGCCCCGAAGATGAACTTTCCAAGGTACGACTCGAAATCAGAATAGCCAAATGCATATCCAGGCAGCCCGTCATACGCATCCGAGGTGTTGGGTCTTATCCAGGATGCCAGCTCCCTCCTGAACTCCTTGTTCCCGAGCTGTATCTTGTGGGCGCGTGCGAGTATCTCTGCCATCCGGTTCTTGCCATCCGGATCCGTCATTATGTCCAGCCTGAATCCATCATTCTCCACGAGCTCTTTCATCCTCTGGAGCTTCTCAGGCTCGATCTCCCGCTCCTCAAACCTGCTTCGATTTGTGTGCCGCTCTGTTATCTGTCTGAACAGGTCAGGGAACCTCCTCTCAGCGATGCCCTCTGAAAAGCCGATGACAGCGATGCGATCCTCATCAATCCCATCCGGGAAGCATTCGACACTGTAACCCAGATTGAAGTGCTCTGCAGCTATGAGCATGTTGGCCACTGCACAGCCCAAACTCATGTATGCGGTCCGGTGCGTCGGATCGACTGCAGGAAGCGTTCTGGATCTATCGAATATCACAGATATGCTGCTGTCTTTGATTGAGAACTTCCATGGCTGTGTGTTCGGACCCGAGGGGGCGAGAACCGCGTACCTCAGGACAAATTTAAGCTTATCATACATGCTTCCGCGTGATGGAAAATCCTCCTCACGTACATCCCATGCGGCAAGGTTTTTCATCATAGATGTTTCCTCCTTGGCATGCAGTGGCCTGACGCGCCACATGCTGCACAGCAGGGAGCGCAACCGACAAATATATTGTGAGCTGATGAAATATAAAAGTTGGCTCATCGTGAATGGGCTGGAGAAATGGCAACTCTGAATCCGATCCTCTCGCTGATCTTCGACGAATATCGATTCTCTTCCGTTTGCTCTCCCTGAGTCATCGTGCACTCCCTGCTCCTCTGTTTCAGATGAATTACAACCCGCAACTCCTTTAACATGGCAAATTCACCTGCAGAATCATGCCGATACATCCGATAGATTACAGGTATGGAACGCCGGAGATGAAGGCGATCTGGGAGGAGGATTACAGGATCAGAATGCTCTTCAGGGTGGAGGCTGCCCTTGCCAGGGCCGAGGAGGAGGTCGGCCTCATCCCAAAGGGTGCTGCAGATGCGATATCGAGGGCAGCTGAGATCGCGTCGCCCCAGCGGGCAAAGGAGATCGAGGCTGAGATAGGGCATGACATGATGGCGGTGGTCCTGGCGATGGCAGAGGTCTGCGATTACGGGGAGTGGATACACCTCGGCGCGACATCGAATGATATTCTCGACACAGCCACAGGCCTGCAGCTCAAAGCATCCCTGGCTATCATCGAGTCAAAGCTCAGGGAGCTGCTCAGAGTCCTTCTGGATATGGCCATGGAGAACAAAGATCTCGTATGCTCCGGAAGAACACACGGACAGATGGCTGTTCCAACAACATATGGACTGAGGTTTGCGATATGGGCCTCAGAGATCGCCCGCCACATCGACAGGCTCAGGGAGATACGGCCCAGAGCCGCAGTCGGGAAGATCAGCGGTGCTGTTGGGACACAGGCAGCATTCGGGCCTCACGGAATGACCATACAGCGCAGGGTCATGGAGATCCTCGGGCTAAACGAGGTCGATGTCTCCAACCAGGTCGTCCAGAGAGATCGCCATGCAGAGGTCATCTGTCTCCTGGCTCTCATCGCGTCGACTCTCGACAAGATCTGCGTGGAGATAAGAACGCTGCAGAGAACAGAGATTGCAGAGGTGGAGGAGAGCTTCGGGAGGCGGCAGGTCGGCTCCAGCACAATGCCGCACAAGAGAAATCCGATAAGATCTGAGCAGGTCTGTGGCCTTGCGAGGGTTGTCAGAGCACAGGTCGAGCCGGCGTTTGCGAACATACCCCTCTGGGACGAGAGGGATCTCACAAACTCGAGCTGCGAGCGCGTCATATTCCCGGAGGCGTTCGTGCTCACGGATCATATACTCAATCTCACCATCAGGATCCTCAGAGGTCTCAGGATACGAAAGGAGAATGTTGAAAGAAACCTCAACCTCCTCAAGGGTCTGAACATGGCTGAGGCGGTCATGGTCGAGCTGGCGAAGAGGGGCGCTGGCAGGCAGACATCCCATGAGATACTGAGGAATGCATCAATGAGGGCTTTCGAGGAGGGGCGGCAGCTGCTGGACGTTCTCCTCGAGGATGGAAGTGTCACAAAGTACATCGGGGAGGATGAGCTCAGAGAGCTGCTCGATCCACACAGGTACACAGGCACAGCTGTTGAGCAGGTGGAGCGGCTTGAGAGGAAGCTCAGGGCATACTGTGGGGATTGAAGAGCGTGTAACATTGAGAGAATTGGGAAGATAGGAGGCAAAAGGCGGGTGTCGGAGGTGGGAACGCGTCCGGCTTTTGCCCAAACAAATTAAGGCAATTGTCGAATATAAATATTTCGGTCGTCTCATGGGACCTGTCCGATAAGGAAGAGGTGCTCATATGATCGGCGTCCTCAAATCTCAAATATCTGGCTCAGAACTTTCGGACAGAGCCGTCTCAGGGGAGGTGTCCGGGTAACAGCAGTACCTTCTCGCGAGTTTTAGATCATAAACATTTTCGCTCTTATGTATTCAGCAACTTGAAGGACATGCAGGCCGGTTGCTGAATGCACTCATACCCTCGGAAGGAACGCATAGCGTGACTGGTGCCTCTTTGGGCCAAGTTATCAGATGGATAAGAGCGACTACAATTACAATTTGTATGAATTGGCCTTATGCTATCGGATTCTCAAACATTATTCAACACAGCACGTACTTCGAATACTTTATAACCGATCCAGTTTATCTTCTGCATGATGCGCTTCCAGATCCTGGATGCAAACTATGTCTATGACAGGAGTGGATATCCTGTTGTGCAGCTGTTCGGCGTCAGCGATGGTGGGGACAGCGTTATCTGCCGTGTGTCGGGATTCCGGCCGTATTTTTATGCAAGCGCTCATGACCTCACCGGTGCTGCGGAAGCTGTCAGATCTCTCGGCCTCGATGTGGAGATCGTCGAGCGATACGAGCCCATAGGTTACCAGTCGAAGCCCACAGAGATGCTGAGGATAATCGCAAGGGATCCGAAGTCCGTCAGGGAGATAAGGGATAGGGTGAAGGAGATCCCGTCTGTGAAGTCGGTCTACGAGACCGACATTCTCTTCAAGAACAGATTTCTCATAGATACGGGCCTCGGCGGTATGGCCTGGGTTACAGTCCCGGACTTGGGGAGGAGCGAGACGCGTGAGAGGCGCCGGTGGATCGTTGATGTGCCTGTTGATGAGCTGGTGCAGGAGGATCTGGAGAGCACGGCACCACTGAGGTTTATGGCCTTTGATATCGAATGCCTCCCGCAGAACGGGGAGATGCCCAGGCCTGAGACCTCACCAGTGATACTGATAAGCATGGCATTCAATCCCCCTTATCGAGGGCTGAGCGACCTCGTTCTTGTGGGAAAGGAGCTAGGGTGCGAGAGGCCGGATGTTGAGGGATATGGTGATGAGAGATCTCTCATTTCCAGGTTCGTCTCCGTGATCGACGACTATGATCCGGATATCCTGGCGGGCTACAACTCGAACGAGTTCGACATTCCGTATCTCAGGGAGCGGGCATCCAGGCTTGGCATCGAGATGGATGTGGGTCGCGATGGGAGCACCTGGCTCATCAAAAGCATAGGCGGTAACAAAAATGTCGCTGTGACAGGCCGGGTCGTTGTGGACCTCCTTCCGATCATCAGATCATCATTCAGCCTGAAGCAGTACACTCTGAGAAACGCTGCCATGGAGCTGATCGGGGAGGAGAAGCGAGATGTGAACCCTGCCAGGATGGAATCGATCTGGCTTGAAGGAGATGGGCTCTCAGATCTCATAAGCTACTCAAGGCGGGATGCGGTGCTTGTCATGCAGCTCCTCCTCCGCCTGAGGCTGATGGATAAATACATAGCTCTGGCGAGGGCGAGCGGCTCGCTGCTCCAGGACATAGTCAACGGCGGCCAGAGCGGCATGGTGGAGAGCCTCCTGCTAAGAAGGTTCCGATCGCATGGAAGGGTTCTCCCACCGAAGCCGGACTCGGAGGAGTCGGACGGGCGGTTCATGGATGCAGATGAGCTCAAGGGCGGGGCGGTTCTCCCTCCGGTGAAGGGACTTGTGGAGAACGTCATCATCCTCGACTACAAATCGCTCTATCCCACGATAATGATGGCCCACAACCTCTGCTACTCAACA
The DNA here is from genome assembly GCA_029907715.1 of Methanothrix sp. NCBI lineage: Archaea > Methanobacteriati > Methanobacteriota > Methanomicrobia > Methanotrichales > Methanotrichaceae > Methanothrix > Methanothrix sp. Next base: position 44,775 of record JARYLI010000007.1, on the reverse strand, counting down.
GTGGTCACGAAGGAGAGGCCCCCGGAGGTCGTCAAATCGCCATCAGGTGGGGATTTCGCAGCTCCATCTGTCTGCAGAGGGATTGTGCCAGAGATACTGAGGGAGCTGCTGGAGAAAAGGACAGAGACGAAGAGGCTCATGAAGAGTGCAGGCGAAGAGGAGCGTGCGTTTCTCGATGCAAAGCAGTACGCGCTCAAGATCCTGCTGAACAGCTTCTACGGATACTCTGGATACGCCAGGGCGAGGCTTTACAGTCTGACCCTGGCGAACGCTGTTACCAGCTTTGGAAGGCACAACATAATAAGGACAAAGGAGATGATCGAGGAGATCGGCTCCGTTTACATTGTTGACGGGAAGGCTGTGCTCCCCGGAGAGAACCCAGCTGGAGGCAGGCGCTACGGTCTCTCTGTCGTCTACGGGGATACGGACAGCGTCTTTGTCAGGATATCCTCAGATCGGAGCATCTCCCCCGAGGAGGCGGAGCTCATAGGACGAAAGATCGCGGAGACGATAACATCAAAGCTCCCGGAGCCGATGGAGCTCGTATTCGAGGCGTTCGCCAGGCGTGCGATCTTCCTGGCGAAGAAAAGATACGCCCTCTGGCTATTCGAGAGAGCTTCCGGGAATGGATGGAGGGACAGGATAAAGGTCAGGGGCATGGAGACCGTCCGGCGTGACTGGTGCGAACTCACCTCGAAGACGCTCAGGAGATGCCTCGAGCTGATTCTGAAGGAGGGCCGGGTGGATGATGCGGTTCAGCACGTGAGGGACGTGATCCAGAGGCTGAGAGATATGGATATCAGGCGGGACAGGGAACTCCTTGACGATCTTGTGCTAACGAGACGTTTCACAAAGGACACATCATCATACAGGAACAAGCAGCCACACATACAGCTGGTCGAGAAGATGCGGAGGCGCGGCGGGAGGGTCCCGGGCGTGGGCGACAGAGTCGCGTTCATAATAGTCAGGGGCGGCAGAAAGACGCTCTTCGTCGACAGGGCTGAGGATCCGGAGTATGCTGTGGAGAACAACCTTCCGGTGGATACAGAATATTACATTGAGAAGCAGCTCCTTCCGCCTGTTCTCAGGCTCTTCACGCCATTTGATGTGGGCAGGGAGAGCCTGCTCCAGTGCAGATCGCAGAAGAGTCTCCACCATTTCGATCAGCGGGCTCAGAAGCAGCGATCCCTCCTGGACTTTTAGCAGGATATACAGTTTTGATCCGGCACTCCGCATCGAAGTCTTCTTCCGGATTTGTCTGAATCGCTCTCATGTGGTTGGCAGCGTGGAGGCCATGCAGCCTGGATGCTGGAAGCAACCATTCGCGGGGAGCGCATGGCCAGACCAATGTATTTGTGAACGAGCAACGGACAAGAGCAGCCAAACAGCACTGATCCAGCCTCGGAACATGGCCCTTGATGGTCGGATGGGTTCCCGGGGGCACGGCACCTGCGCGCCGGTTGCTGTTGCGGTTTGACGACAGCTTCATTGATACGGATGCGTCGCCTGGCGCGCTTGGTGCATAAAGTGGACGACCATTGGCCCTGGCAGTCGAAGGCAACCGCAAGGCCTATAACTCCGGTCTGAATTCCATTCAGCCCATGCCAAACCTCAATGTGGCGGTGCTCGGTAAAGCAGAGTTCTCGAAGGATCTGGGAAAGAGGGGTACAGCAAGCGATATCACATTTTACAACCTCAAGAGAGGCGAGACGACTGTGACCTTCGTCGAGCCCACCAGGTATCCTGACCGACTTGCGCCGCTCTTCTATGCCCTGTCAATGGCTCGCAGGGCCATCCTAGTTGTGGAGAAGATTGACCAGCTCTTTGGGGAGGCAGTTATCGCCCTGGACTGCATGGGCATTCGCGATGGCTGTATTGTGCTCAAAAACTACATATCAGAGGAGCAAATCGCGCCTCTTGTCCGCTCCACTGCTGTCGAGAGGTATTCTGTGATTGATGACAATCCCATAGAGATACGCGAGCGTCTTCTTGAAGATGCTGATGCTGTGGTGCATGAGGAAAGCGCATCCGGGACGCTACCTGTCGATCACTTCTTCAACGTTCGGGGAGTCGGGACAGTCGTCCTGGGGAATGTTGCAGAGGGAACCATCAGAAAGCACGATATCCTTCGGGTTCTGCCTGAGGGTAAGAATGCCCAGGTGAGATCCATACAGAAGCACGACGAGGATTTCGAGAGCGCGAGCACGGGGGAGCGGGCAGGTCTTGCGCTTAAGGGCATAGAGGTCTCGGAGCTCGATCGGGGAACGGTTCTGACCACGAACGATGCTGTGAAAACCTCCACCAGCCTCAGATCGGAAGCAGAGCTCGTGAGGTACTGGCAGTCTCCCCTGAGAGAGGGGATGGTGCTTCACCTGGGGCACTGGATGCAGTACGTGCCTGCGAGAATCGAATCGACCTCCGGCGATCCGCGGAGCCCTGATCTGACACTCTCCCTGGACAAACCTCTCGTGCATCTTCCAGGGGACAGGGCACTCATGACATACCCGGAGGGAGGAAAGCTGAGGATAGTCGGGACGATCGAGCTTCCCTGACAGCAGCGTGCGTTAAATCACAGGCGCTCATATCTCGCTCCATGCGTCATCGGTTAAGATCGACATGTGTAGAGTTGGACTTAATAGTCTTATCTCGCCTCAGTACTGCTATCAGGACTCAAGTCCACAGGCGGTCGATTTGAATCAAACTCACCGATCTGGCGCGATCTCAATCTGTCAAATTTCATGATCAATATATTTACATAAAATCCTTAACCGATGACCAATGTATCCCGCTCATAACCATCTGATGACTTGCTCGAAGAGGCACCAATCATGCTATGCGCCCGTTTCGACTTATCTTCGACTGCGTCGAAGGCCTGGCGAGCGAATGGGTGCACTCAGCAACCGGCCTTCATGGCCTCCAAGTTGCTGAATGCATGAGAACGAATCGCAGGGTGAGATAGCACCTCTGTGCATCTCTGAACAGGCAGTTTCGCAGTCATCGTGTCTCGCTCGTGCTGAAGCTGCTGGCTGCATCCAGGGCGTTCACGTAGAACTTGCTAGTGTACTCCTTCACCATCCTCCTCGAGGAGAACCTGGGCGCGGTGCTCTTTATCGCCTCCTTCATGACCCTGACCCAGCCATGCGGCACCCCATCGTTGTTCTCCACCCTGTAGAACAGGGGCACGATATCGTTCTCCAGAAGATCGTACAGGCTGTGCGCATCCCTGATATCCCGATCAGCGCCCTCTGCGCCCTCGAATGCCCAGCCATTTCTGCCGTTGTATCCCTCTATCCACCATCCATCCAGAACGCTGAGCTGTGGCACGCCGTTGACCATCGCCTTCATGCCGCTGGTGCCGGATGCCTCGAGCGGCGGCTGCGGCGTGTTCAGCCACAGGTCGACACCATGGACCATGTACTGAGCGAGCTGCTCATCATAGTCCTCGACGAACGCTATCCTCCCCCCGAAGCTCGGATCCTTCGCTATGTTGTAGACTTTCTGGATGATCTGCTTGGCTGTGTCATCCGCAGGATGCGCCTTGCCTGCGAATACTATCTGAACAGGCATGTCCTCGTTGTTCAATATGCCCCTGAGGCGATTCAGGTCCTGGAGTATCAGCGTGGCCCTCTTGTATGTGGCAAACCTCCGCGCGAAGCCTATTGTGAAGACAGATGGGTCAAAAAGCACACCAGACGCGACTATTATCCTCGGATCCGCGTTGTCCATGGACCACCTGAGCCTCGCGCGCTCCCTTATCGTTGTTATCAATCTCATCTTGGCCATCCGATGCGCCATCCAGAGCTCTCTGTCGGGTATATCGTCCACAAGCTCCCATATGGAGGGATCGTCGTGCTCCTCCAGCCATCCGAGTCCAAGATACCTGTTGAAGAGATCCTCCATGCCGCGATCGAGCCAGGTGAGTATGTGCACGCCATTGGTGACATAATCGATGACTATGCCGTTCGATTTTAGCTCGGAGATCAGATGCCGCCACATCGACTCGGTGACCTCCAGATGCCTCCTGCTGACGCAGTTCCTGTACAGGGACATCCGCATCGCGAATGCGGTCATGTTGAACCCGGCCTGCGGGTTTGCCGGATCTATGCCCAGCCTGAAGAACTGATCGCGAGTGAGTCCGATCGAGGGCAGATACGAGTTGAAGTACTTCTCCATGAGATGGAACGGGAATATATCATGGCCCGCCGGAACGGGAGTGTGCGTTGTGAACACGGTCGTTCTCCTGATGTAATCGATGGCGTCACTGCAGCTCATTCCCTTTCCTGTGAGGTGCCTGAGCCTCTCCAGGACCGCGAATGCAGGGTGGCCTTCGTTGAGATGCAGGACCAGATTATCTATGCCCATGCTCTCAAGCACGCTCATGCCGCCAATGCCCAGCACTATCTCCTGCCTCAGCCTCTGCTCAGCATCTCCGATGTAGAGGCGTGATGATATCCCCCGGTTCCATGGGTCGTTCGCCTCGACGTCTGTGTCCAGGAGGTACAGCGGGATCCTGCCGATCCTGAGCTTCCAAACCCCCACATATATCGGAGGCTCTATCACCGGGACCCTCACGAGCAGTGGTTTGCCATTTTCATCGAGCACCTGGGATATCGGCGCGTGGCTCTTGTCCAGGATCTCGCTCTCGCTCAGCTGCCAGCCATCTGGAGACAGCCTCTGCCTGAGGTACCCACCGGGGTACATGAAGCCCACACCGATGACGGGAAGCCTGAGATCGCTGCACTCCTTGAGGTAATCGCCAGCCAGGAATCCCAGGCCGCCGGCGTAGAACGGCATCGAGTGGTGTAGGCCATACTCAGCTGAGAAGTATGCGATTGGCAAGTTCATCGGGTTTCTGATGTGGGATGGGAACCATCCACCCTTTGCCCTCATCTCGGACCTGAACCTTGAGATGACCGCATCGTAATGTCTCAGGAAATGCTCATTCTCAGCCGCTCTCTCTAACACAGATCTATCGATCTCGTGGAGAAGCTTCACAGGATTGTGAACGCTGAGCTGCCATGCAGCGGGATTCAGCATGTTAAATAGATCCCTGGCCTGATGGTGCCATGACCACCAGAGGTTGCATGCCAGCTCCCTCAGCCCCTCAATCCTCGCCGGTACCTCTGGAAATCTGTCTATCACTCTGCCTGCCCTCCGCAAAGAACATCGACTGTGACCCACCGAATGGAGGAGCATCCTGCTTTTACATCCTGCTGGGGGATCGCTGCCATCCGGCTCCTCGCATGTTTTTTGGATTTTCCTCTTCCCATCTAAAGAACCCGCAATGCAGATTCACCCACCATCTGGGGTAGTGATGGCTCAAAGTATCTTCGGGTTGTCTTCTGATTGACAGCGAGGTTGACTCAAGAGCAAAGAATAAAAGGGTTGCGCATAACATAGATAGCCGTCGAGCCCCAGAACATCTGACATTCGCTCTGAGCCGTCTGATATCCAAGTTGATGAGTACATAAGAGCGTTTGGTGTACAAAGTCGAGACTTTCAGGCTGAGCAGGGCCCTGATTTGCGATAAAATCTTTATATAATGTCTGCGAGAGATGAGTGAGACATTTAGGATATTGTTAAATTGATCGCATATCCGGACATGAGAAGATGGTGCTGAAGAGAGACAAGCTGAGCATAATATCTGAGATACTTCAGAAATGCATTGGCGGTGCCACGAAGACCGCTATAGTCTACCAGGTGAACCTGAACTTCAAGACAGTCAACCCGTACCTGGATCTTCTGATCGCCCGTGGCCTTATTGAGATCTCGCAGGGCTCAACTGTGACATACAAAACGACCGAAAAGGGCGTCAAGCTGCTCGAGGATCTGAAGAGGGTGCATGATGTTCTGAAGGAGGCCTCTGAGCAGGATTAGCATGGGATCTGCCTGCATTCGAACTGCCTGAAGGCTGCATGCCCCAACACCGCATACGTTTTCATGCGTCATCGGTTAAGATCGACATGTGTAGAATTTGACTTAATAGTCTTATCTCGCCTAAGTACTGCTATCAGGACTCGAGTCCACAGGCGGTCGATTTGAATCAAACTCTCCACCATGGGGAGATCTCAATTCGTCAAATTTAATGATCAATATATTTACATAAGACCCTTAACCGATGGCCAATGCATACGTTTTTCAGATTTCGGTGGTCGCGATTTATTTTATACCGCTCTGCTCAGATCTCTCCAGGACGTGGTTTTCATAGTTGACGAGTATCTCAGATGCCACGGTCCAGACCGGGAGGCTTTCTCCGTAGATTGATATCGTCTCGTCCGCTTCAGAGCTGACATCGCTTATGAACTCCCCCTTCGGAAAGCCGCCGAGTATGAAGAGCGCGCCATCGCATCCCCTCACGTAATCGCTGAGCCTGACCATTCTCCCCCTCGGGGACAGTAGGATGACCTTTTCGTGTGGTATCTCGCGTATGCATGCGCCTATATCCCGGCCCCTCTGCATCACAATGAGCGGCTCCCTCTCCGGCACACTCCCCGCCTCGAAGAGGCTCTCCATCAGGCCCACAAACCGGGGATAGTTCTTTGGTATCCTGGTCGTGGGGTCTATGGTTATCATCTCGTTGTTCCTTGTGTGGATGCAGACCCTGAGCTGACCCATCCTGTTCAGCACCGATTCCAGAGCCACAAGAAGGAAGATGTGGACTATATCCGGCCTCCCGCGGCGATCGCCCATGGGAAGAGACCGCATCGCGGAGTGGTGGAGACTGGCATCCAGAAGACTCTTCGCAGGCGATTTGTTCCTCCTCCTGGCGTTGAGCCGGACCGCCGGATACCCCACGATCTCTCTCGGCACAAGCTCAAGCTCAGAATCCGCAAGAAGCATGCTTATCATGGTTACTCTCCAACTTTTCAGGCGAACTGCTGAGACTCTTGCAAACAATGCTGCTGGGATGGTGCATTGGCAAGCCATTAAAGCGCTAATACCGTTGTCATCGGCTCCCGACCGTATCTGAATTTATCGACCGGATTGCCAGCGCGATCTACCTCTCACAGGACGATGGACATCATGTCGTGTGCAAGCGGCCACCTCTTCGCAGCCTCATCATGCGGCGGGTACAGGTGGCTCAGGTGCGTCAGCACGGTCTGTCTCACGTTCAGCCTCCGCGCCAGAGAGATCGCCTCCTCAGCGTTCATGTGCTTGTTCAGTTTGTATCCGGGGGGCATTATAGCATCCGCGATGAAGAGATCCGCGTCTCTCATGATATCCAGACTCTCCTCTGATAGCGAGTCGCTTGTATCGCTTGTTATGACGACCCTTTTACCACCAGCGGAAACCAGCACGCCCATGGTCTCGACCGGCGGATGGTTCACCTCGAAGAGCGTGAATTCCATCCCGGCGATCTCGAAGGTCTCCATGGGTTTCACATCATGCCGCTGCGGCTTCAGGAAGTAGAGATAGCTGATTATGTAGTCCATGGTGCTCCGGGTTGCGTATACAGGGACATGGTTCTGCACCCTGTGAAAGTCGCCAAAGCCGGCGTAGTGATCGTAATGCGCATGCGTCCAGATGACTGCGTCAACCTTGCTTATGCCCATCCTGATGAGCTGCCATCTCAGATCCGGGCTCGTATCGATGAGCACTCTGCCCTCGTCGCTCTCCAGAAGTATCGAGAAGCGCAGCCTGCGGCTCCTTCCTCCGTTGAGGGCATCGACGCATGTGGGACACCTGCATCCTATCTTCGGCGTGCCTATAGCATCGCCAGTTCCCAGCATCACGACTCTCATAAAGCCACTCTACCTCTGTGCTCCCTGATCCTGTGCTCGAAGTCCTCTATTGCGCGCAGGAGATCGATATGCTTGAGGGTTTTGCGGTCCTCCAGAAGGGCGTTCAGCACCGCCTCACGGACAACCAGGCGCAGATCTGATCCTGAATAACCATCGGTAAGGCTCGCGATCTCCTCGATATCCACCTCAGCCTCCATCCTCGACAGTATCTTCTCCAGGATCCTCCGGCGCATCAGCTTGTCAGGCAGCGGGAAGTCCAGAACCTTATCGAACCTCCGCCACGCAGCGTAATCCAGAAGCTGTGGATGATTTGTTGCAGCTATGAACAGGACTCCATCCTCCACCAGGCTTATCTCATCGATAGCCTTCAGGAGGGTGTTTACCGCTCTCTTTATCGCGCCGTGCTCATCTGAGGTCCTCGTCTTCGCCACGAAGTCGAACTCATCCACAAAGAGGACGCAGGGGCTGAGCCGCTTGGCCAGGTCGAAGACCTTGTCGATGTTTTTCGAGGTCTCGCCCAGGTACTGGCTGGTGATCATCGAGAGCCTGACCTCTATGAGCGGTACACCAAGCCACTCTGCGATCGCCCTCGCGGTCGTCGTCTTCCCTGTGCCGGGAGAGCCGACGAAGAGGCTCTTTCCTATCTCCCTCAAGCCGACCCTGCGAAGGTACTCCCTGTGTTCTATCGCCTTCTCTATCTTTGATATCTCGCCCCTCTGCTCATCGGTCAGCACCAGATCCTCGATACGCTCTCTGATGTCCTCAGGCGATCTTATCTGGACGAGCTTCAGCATATCCTCCGAGTCCTGTACCGACTCCTGAAGCTCCTTGATCTTGGCCTCGATCCATTCGCGGTCTGCATATCTTGGCTTGTTTGAGCGCCTAGCCTCTGCATAGCTGACATCGAGATGATCATAGCTCTCGTAGTAGTAAGCGAGCACGGGGTTCGACCTCACCCGCTCGATTCCCTCCCTGGCAAACCATCTGGCACCGAGATCGAATACTGTCAGCCTCAGCTGGGATCCGAACTCCTCTATATCGATGAAGGGGAGGCGCTTCGCGATGCTCCTCACGTCCTCTATGCTGCAGATCTTCTCGACATCAGAGATGGTGACGTAGATGGGGCGTTTCACTCCCCTCTGCTCCGGGTCGAAGTAGTGCTTTCTTATCTTTGATGGCAGGTCGTCCTCTGTCAGGCTCTCAAACCTGTTGTATATCTCTGCCGTAAGCAGGAGCTCGGTCACCTCTACAGAACCGGGTATCTCGGAACCCATCTTCAGAACTCCATTCAGAACTGGAGGTAACTGGTGACCTATAAAAAGAGATAAACCTTTCCGTTCGCCGCACAGGATGCCCTGAGGATCCCGCTCGATGGTTGGGATCGAGAGCGAGTGACACCTCAGTAGTGAGATATTGTGCCGCTGGGCGCGATTCCCTGGAGAACATCCGGTGAATCGAGCACGTGACCGGATCCTGACACCAACGCAATATTTCATTTAAAAATAATAATATAGAATATGTTTTTGTTTTACGAGGTACCTTCAAGATCTTCGCGAATTAGAATATTTTGATTACATTTTAAATTTTAAAGTTTTTAAATATATAACAAAAACGCCTTCGGAGAGGCACTATCATAAAATAATGGAGATATACCGATTGCGCTGGATGCTTTCCATCTCCGAAATGTTTATACATAGAAACCATTTAAATATTTCGTGGGGTAGCAGATGAAGGGACTGGGCCTTGTTTGTAGCCCGACTACGCGAAGCTGTATCCGGTTTTCAGCTTGGCTTAGCCTCGGTCTCCTTTTCGTATCCCTCCTGCCATGTACGATACCCTCAGCATGCGCCTGGCCCTTCTGGCTGCCCCTCCCTACCTCCTCTGGCCCGGAACTGGAGATGACGGTCAGAGCAGATTGTGCGGATGTGGTCGCGGGCGATGCACTGGATTACACATGCGTCCTCAGAAACACCGGGGATCGCGCACTCTCAAACATATCTGTGACAGACGGCGCCAGGGAGATCGGGTTTCGTGACACACTGTCTCCCGGGGATGTCTTCAGCATAAGAGCGAAGACGCCGCCTATTTTATCTCCATCACGTTTAAAGATCACCGCAAGCTCAGATGGGAGGGAGCTCGCATCCCAGGATATCAGCGTCGGGGTTCTGGATAAAGAGGTGCGCCAGGCTCCGTATCCTGCTCTCAGGGCGACTGTGGAGACAAGCAGGATCGGCGGAGGCGCAGAGTACAGGGTCAGGATCGCGAACCTCGGGAAGAATGAGCTGAGGCGCGTTAAGATAGTCGACAGCAGGAACAGCATCCTCGGCATAATACCTGCTCTCGGCCCCGGGGAGAGCCACACGCTTGTGATCGGCTCACTGGCTGATAAAGGTCTAAGGGTTCTGGCTGTAAACGAGGCCGGAGAGACTCTTGTCGGTGATGTCACACACCCCCGGTCGCGCTCAGTGCCGGTGGGAGCTGCAGACTCGGAGTCCACCCTGAGGACCATGGAGTACAGGCCCTCCAGCGGCCTGGATCTGATCCTTGAGACGGGCACAACGAGGGCGAGAGCAGGGGATAACATAAGCTACCGCTGCACGGTCAGAAACTCCTGCAGTGATGTCATCTACAACGTGGATCTGCACTGCCACGGGAGGAGGATGACAACCCAGTTCATCCTGCCCGGAAGATCCATGAGCCTGGAGGGCAGTTTCACCATCAACTCCACGACAGAGATCGTGGCGAATGTATCCGGGAGCGACAGGAACGGCGCTCCTGTCGCGAACGAGACATCCGTGACGGTATGGGTCGTCTCGCCTGAGCTTAATGTGAGTGCCAGCGCTGATCCGCCGGAGATAATATCGGGAGGAGTGACGAACATCACAGTCAGGCTTGAGAACTCCGGCTCGGATCTGCTCAGAGATATCTCTGTTGAGGACAGCTTCGGCCATATCGGGGAGATAAACGAGCTGAAGCCGGGAGAGGTCAGCCATGTCAGCAGGAAGAGGCAGATCTCCTCATCGATAGATGACATTGTAATGGCATCTGCCAGGGACTCGACCGGCCGGGAGATTTACGCCTTCTCGCAGACAGCTGTGCATGTCTACAGAGCCGGTATGAACCTCTCGCTTGAGCCATCAGAGCTTGTTCTATATCCCGGGGAGGAGTCTGAGGTCCTGTGCACAATAGAGAACACCGGAGAGGTGGCCCTCAGGAACGTTACGCTCGCAGGAATCAGGAGCGGCAGGATCGGGGAGATCCCTCCAGGAACCCGAACAAGAATAGCCGCATCCATCTCATCAGATGCATCTAAAGATGTGACGATCACAGCAACGGGCTACGGAGCCGGCGATCAGGTCGTCTCTGACACAGCGGTTCTGTCCATGAAGGTCATCCGGCCGAACATAACTCTGTCTGTGATGCCAGCTCGTGTTATGTCCCCTGCCGGAGATGCGTTCAACGTGAGCTGTCTCGTCTCCAACCCCGGCACCGATCTCCTGTATGATGTGCGAATCTCGGAATCGGAGTTCGGGACGGTTGCATCTATCGGAGACCTGGCGCCTGGCGAGTTCAGGACCGCCACTCCCTCGCTCTCTGTTAACGAGAACCGTACATTGATTTTCAAGGCAACGGGCAGGGACGCCCGCGGCAGGATATGGAGTGCAGATGCAATCTGTGAGGCGGTTGTGGTCGATGCAGCTTTGGATCTTAAGCTCAGCGTCTCGCCCTCGGCGGCACGCTTTGGGGACAAGGTGACCATCTCCTGCACCGTGGAGAATGTGGGCGGCGTGCCGCTTCAGGAGATATTCGTGACGAGCAGGGTCATAGGCCCCATGGGAAGCATCGACTTCCTCGCACCGAAGCAGAGAAAAACGGTGACCATGACGATACCTCTCACGATGGATATCTCCGATACTGTTACAGCGGAGGGGCTGACCCCATCGAGATCGCATCTTCTGGACAGGGAGCCTCTGAGAATAAGGCTTCTCAGGGGGCTCGAGCCGAGACCTTCTGGGAAACCGCAGAGCACCCTTCCCGCTGCATCAAGTGCGGAGACATCTGCTGGTGTATCTCCAGTAAAAGAGATCGGCGCGAATGAAAATGTGTCTGATGAGAGGGAATCGAGCGCATCGCTCAACAGCACAGCCGGAGAAAAAGAAAACATCACAATCCCCCTAACCACCAATGCCACTGGAGCTTCATCCGCCAGGAACGCGGTCGCATCTGAGAACGTGAGCAGAGCTGTGAAGGACAGGACAAGCGGTATGCTCAGCCCGGATGGATACCGTGAAAGCATCCCCGCATCCAGAGATCAGTCTGCCCTCTCCATCCTCAGGGAGGTGATCGAATACATCCGGGAGCTGATCATGAGAAAGCAGATCGATGTGCCGGGACAGAGCGCCACTGGCGATAACGTGTCATCTGAGCAGGACAGCATTTCCATGGGCATTCAGGATCCGTCGCTGAACACCACGCTGGGGATAGAGAGCGTGAGGGACAGACGAGCCCCGGTCCGCATTCTGGACGTCACCGCGATACCTCCGGAGCCGGTTGCAGGTGCCCCTGTCAGGGTCGTAGCCCATATCAGAGGGGACTCGGATGTGGATTCCGTCATCCTTGAGTACGGGGTGGCGGACCAGAGCATAGCCAGAGCTGACATGGTCAGCATGAAGAGAACCGCGCAGATCAAGATGCTGCTGGAGAGCGGCAGCCGGAGGGATGGCTACTGGAGCTGCCTGATCCCCGGACAGAGCGCGGGGACAATCCTGGGGATATCGGTCAGGGCCACATGCGGCCAGAGCAGCGCAGAGGACGGGCCGTACATGCTGCAGTGGGTCTCGCACACCCCGAAAAGCAGACCGAGCCCGCTGCCTGAGACGAAAACCCGGGGTGATGGGATGCTCTACATCGAGTCCACAACAGTGAGCGGGAGGGGGGAGGTCTCAATAAGAGATACGTTCATGGAGAATGCCCTCTCGTACGAGGAGGACCTGAAGGGCAGCGGGAACCTGAACATGGATTCTGTCAGGTGCATGGAGAAATCAAACCCGACGGTCAACTTCAGCGAGGTCAAGGATATATCCTTTGATGGAGGCGTTCTGAAGGGGTTCAAGCGGTTTGACTCGCCTGTCTTCCACGGAGGGATGGGCGCGAGCATAACAGAGCGCTTCAACATGAGCCAGCTCGATAAGAGCGAGCGCGGGATGATAAGATCTGTGAATTACAGAAACAACACGGTGGCGTTCTCCACAGAGCAGGCGTTCGAGGGCATGTGGAACACCAGAACTGAGTACTCCAAGTTCAGCAAGAAGATGAAGGCGGATCAGAGGCTCAATGGAAGCTTCCAGATACAGAAGAACATAAAGTTCCAGGACTGAAATTATAGTTCTTTGCGCCACTTCATGTAAATCCATTTAAAAGCTACTGGATATGTCATACTTTATAGATTATTTTGTGTGATATGTTATATTATATCAACTTATGCGGAATACTATATTCGGGTGAGATTGATCGCCTCGTCTGCAGTTTTGGCAGACTGCATATCAGTTGGGACGCACCTGTTCGGAGATGCCGTGCTCAACCGCAGAACTCCTAGCATCAGATCTGGTGCAGGTGCCTTTGAATATCACGAGTGAGACCCCGGGGGAGCTGAGCTCATCCCTGAGAATGCGCTCGATCTCGTGATCCGGTGCAGGCATCTCAACAGTCCGCATATCAGGCACAAGCGCTCTTAAGACATGCTCCAGATCGAAGACCTCCTGGAATCCGGTCATTGCAGCGACGCGGTTCCATATCACGCCCACAACCACATTCTTTCTGTGCCAGATCGCATTGATCAATCCCTGGATGCCGGTGTGCGCCAGCGCGTAGTCCCCCACGATCGCGATCCCCTTCTCCCTGAAGCCAGATGCGACTCCGATCGATGAGCCGAGACCGTAGACCATGTCCACAGCGCCCATCCTCAGGGAGAGTATCGTGCACCCTGCATCACCCGCGATCGGCGCATCAATCCTGGAGAGAGCGCTGTACAGGGGGAGAAATGGACATCCCTCGCAGATTGACCTTCTCGCTGGGCGGCCAGCAGCGGTCTCCATCTCGATACTTCCTCTCAGGTCCGAGATATGGATCAGGCTGATCGCAGTTCTGAGATCGTTTGCTCTGATGCATCCGTACGGGAGATGGCCTGTCAGCCGGCCGCGCACACCCTTCAGATGCGACTCGATGAACGGCCCCGGCCCCTCTGCCACAAGGATGAGCCGGTGCATGCCCATAAACCTCTCGATGGTTCTCATCGGGAGCGGATGGGAGTATAGCGTGACAAGCAGCGAAGATCCGGTCTCCTCGCACACAGTCTCCGCCAGCGGAACCACAGAGCCAGACGCTATCACGCCTGTATCTCCGCGGAGCTTCATGCGGGCTGAGGACTCAGAGGCCTCGCTCAGAGCCGGGAGAACCTTCGCGAGATGCCTCTGGTGGCGTCCCTTCGCTGTCAGATCCCAGATTGACCGATCGAAGCATCTGGGCGTCTGCTGGAGAGATGCTGGTATACCAGCTCCGGTGATCGACTCGGTGCTGGCATCCTCGAGCACATCTGATGTCACCCTCAATATCACCGGTATTGAGAGCTCCTCTGATGTCCGGAATGCCTCAGTAACGGCTCTGTGGAGGTCTGGAGCTGAGGGATCGAGGACCGGCAGCTCTGTCAGAGGGCCGTAGAATCTGCTGTCCATCTCGATCTGCGAGCCTCTCGGGCCGAGATCCTCTCCGACCAGGATCACAATACCAGCGCCAGTAGTATGGGTCGCAGAGATGGCGAGCGGGTCTGCGAGTATGTTCATGCCGAGCTGCTTCACGACGACCAGAGATCTGATGCCGGTGGCGGACGCTCCCAGGGCGCACTCAAATGCGACCTTCTCGTTCACGGCGATCTCAGCCCCTAGAGATTGGGCAAGATCTGTTACCGGGTAGCCGGGCACATACGTGATGTAACCCACGCCCGCATCCATCAGGGCCTGATGTATCTGCTTCAATGCTCCTCGCATAGCCACTCCGGCACAACAGATCTATCAGAGTCTGCAAAGTACGGCACCGCAGCGACCGCGCCGATGAGGCCCTGCCCGTCCATCACGATCTCCAGTCCCGCGCTGATCGCAGCCTTCAGAGCATCCTCGTAGCTCACCCTCTCCAGCCTGCATCTCCTCGCATATTCAAGCAGCACGGAGGGGTCGAAGCTCCTGCATACCACCATTCCTGTCTCATCGGAGACTGTGTATCTCTCAAGAAGCCTCCTGAAATCCTCTATCATCTCCCTCTCCCGTCCGGGGATGCATGCGAACTCCACCGCAGTCGAGACGCAGTTCTGGGTCTTCGTGGGCACAGGAAAGAGCTGCACGAGCGAGTGAGAGATGTACCTCGCCTCGTAACGGTCGACCTTCTCGGATATGTTGTGAACAAGCGACCATGTCGCCCCAGTGGTCTTTGAGTCAGTGTTGTCAACCCCGATCACAAGGCGCTCCCTTCTCGGGACAACAATGGTTCCCGTCGCCACCCTCCCCCCACCTGCCTCTGTGGTTCTCGATCTCAACACATCTCCAGCCCTCGCCCTGGTGAACGTCGCACCGACACCACCTCCCCCGAGGCCTGTGTAGGTAATCTCGACCTCATCGCCTTTCACAAATACAGACGAGATGCCAGCAGACCTTCTTGAGGAAATTAGATCCAGATCCACCTCCCCCGTTCTCACGAGATACCTGAACCACTCCCCAAGGTTTCTCGAGGACAAAACCAGCGGGCCCTTGCTGTAGTGATACCTGGCCCATGCGGAGCCGCCATAGCAGCTGGACCTCTCGAGTATCTCCACCATATCCCCGGACGGGCTGGAGATGGCATGGATCTGCCTGTATGCCACCACGTAGGGATCATCCAGATCGAAGAGCACCCAAAGCACCTCTCTTTCAAACTACTTACAACGACAGAGCCCAACAGCCATTATGATTTTGCGTGAATCTGCAGACGATGTACGCCTTCCTATTCTGGCAAGCCTCTCCTGTCGCATGTGCTGCTTGTACTGATCCAGGGGCTATGATCTTCCATGCGCCCTTTAATACATGCCTGTCAGCTGCATCATTGATCTCTGCAGATAAGCACAGATTCATGAGGTGTTGCTCCCCTGGATGGCGATTCCTGATAAAAGGTTCAGCGAATCGAAGCCACTGCCCAAATGGGAGTGATGGTTCACCCCCATAAAAAAGCTCCGCTGGATGAGAGCATCTCCGGCGGCGGGCAACCACCAGCGCAGCTCAGAGATCCCATCGCACTTGTCCGGTGAATTTCCTCAGGTGCCAGGATCGCAGATCTTTTATCATGAGGAGCCGCTCTGGCCGAGCAGAGCTCTGAGCTTCTGTATCCGCTCCATTGCCCTGTTCGCCTCCTTTAGCTTCTCCTCCTCGTAATACTTCAGTATTTCATCTATCGATGCTCTGAGCCTGTAAACCTTCACCGGCCTGCCGGTGCCGTCGTTCCTCCGCACGCTCTCCTCTATCCAGTTGTGTTTCCTCAGGGTTCGCAGGGCTATGCTCACCTCTGGCTGCCTCAGATCAGATCCCCTCTCGATGTCTCGAGACGTGGCCTCCTCCACGTTTGCCAGGTAAGCAAGCATGTTCGAGACCTTTCTTGGAACCCCCAAGCTCCGAAGGATCTCGACAACCTGCATATCCCTAGAGTCGAACTTCATTACATAGGACTCCTTCATGCTACTCCCTCAATATTGTACCCTTCAGGATGTAAGGTGGACTTTATACTATAAATAGTTTATTTCTGTTAAATAATTCTAATCAATCTTTTTACTTTGGTACATGATATTAATAGTAAACAACATATGCGCAGCCCCTAGAGAATGAATTTGGGTGTGGTCATGAGTCCATAACATGTGAGCAAATCTCAGCATGTCTGCGGAGCTTTCTGATGTGCCAGGAGAGATGCAACCGGTTCCGGGGAACACATCATGCATGCGCATCATCCTGGCATCTCACCATCTGCCCGATGAAATCTCAGCCGGCATGGAAGCATGATGTGATCTGTCTGCGATCCGCCATGCGAATGCTGCCGTGCGATACAGCTGGACGTGGCAGTTATATATGATGCTGATGAGAGTTTGACTGCGATGGCAACGTCTAAAACACTGCCTCTGATCCCCTTTCTGATGCTGTTACTCGTCCTGCTTTTCGTGCCGTCAAATGGAGTGGAGCGGGTTCGTGTCTCTGGATCCACCACCGTCATGCCCCTTGCAGAGCTCTGCGCTGAGGAGTTCAATTTCATGTGCAGGGAGTACATGGTGACGGTCACAGCCGGCGGATCCGGCGTGGGGATAATCGACGCTGCCGAGGGCAGAGCGGATATAGCCATGTGCTCCAGGGAGATAAAGCCCTCGGAAAAGGCGCTTTATGAGAGGGCTGATCGCAAATTCAGGGAGGTACTGGTCGGCTACGATGCGATAGTGATCGTTGTGAGCCCGCAGATATATGACAGCGGCGTGAGGAGCCTCACGGCGGCGGAGGTCAGAATGATATATTCCGGGGAGA
This sequence comes from Methanothrix sp., assembly GCA_029907715.1. NCBI lineage: Archaea > Methanobacteriati > Methanobacteriota > Methanomicrobia > Methanotrichales > Methanotrichaceae > Methanothrix > Methanothrix sp. The sequence goes on along the minus strand of JARYLI010000007.1, from coordinate 27,452 downwards.
TGAGAAACTGGAAGTCCGTCGGAGGGCCTGATAGAGAGATCATGGTGGTGGGAAGGAAGGCGGGATCAGGCACCAGAGACACGTTCAATGAGATCATCATGGGATCCGCGGCAGCTGAGACCCCGGGCGTGAGCATCGAGGCCATGGACAGCTCAGAGGTCAAGACCGCGATAATCGGGAGCGACAGGGCCATAGGCTACTTGGGATACAGCTATGTGAAGACTGGAGGCGTGATGCCGATCGCGTTGAATGGGGTCTATCCGACGATGGATAACATAAGGAGCGGAAACTACACGCTCGCGAGGAAGCTGTACTTCTACACATTCGGCGAGCCGACCGCAGGAGCCAGAGCATTCATAGACTTCGTTCTGGGACCGCAGGGTCGCAGGATAGCGGAGATGAACGGGTTCATACCGCCATGAGCCGAGGAGATCACCGTGTGCATCAGATGGGAAGATCAAGGCTCTCATGAGCACAGTGTTGATACCCCCTCTCTGAATCATAATCATTTGTCATCGGTTAAGGATTTTCTGCAAATATATTGACCATGAAATTTGACAAATTGAGATCTCCCCATGGTGGGGAGTTTGATTCAAATCGACCGCCTGTGGACTTGAGTCATGATAGCAGTACTGAGGCGAGATATGACTATTGCTCAGTAACATTAATTTTTAACCGTATTGTAGTGTCGTTTGAGTTTTGCTCTGGCGTTATCTTTGCTGAACTTCCACCGTACAGTTTCGCGGATTGCATTTCGTTCCTGTTGCCAGGTATTTGCTCAATATGGTGAGCGTGCTTGAGTTACAGATCAAGTGAAGCTGCTATGGCAGAGTCGTTCATCCAGAGATCCGTCGAGATGGCAATTTAGCTCAACGTATTGAGCATGTTCATGGATTCCGATGTGGATCGCGCACTGAGAAATCCTCCTGCCAGCGTCTAATCCACATGCAGAAGCCGGTGATTTTTACAGCTCAACTGAAGACGGGGCCTCCGCTGCCCTGCCAGGAGGCCAGCGGACGACCCGCATAGCATGGATCGATGGCAGTCACCTGAACTCCAGCCTGCACTCCTTCGTGACCTCTATCAGGTATGCCCTTCCCGGCTCCATCGGCTCGTCCATCTTCAGCGGCTTCCAGTCGTCATCCTCATACTTCCACATGAATGCCGAGATCAGACCCTTCTCGACCGCCTCTGAGAAGCTGTACCGCCGGTGCTCTGTGTTGACGGTGATGTTCATGGGAGCCAGCGATTCGTTCACAGGCAGCCCGATCAGATTCCAGCCGGGTCTCAGCTTGAGCCTGTACGGTCGCTCCACAGGCTTGCCGGATATCTTCATGGTGAAATCATCATAGCTGTCGATTATGTAGCCCATTCCAGGCTCGAGGGTTGTTATGTTCGTGATCATCGAGTCCTTCAGCGAGTAGCTCCAGGCATCATCGGACACCGTGAATATTCCCCGGTATGGCTTGCCCTTGATGTACTTCTCCACGCGCGGATCCCTGGGCTTGACGTATATGGAGACCGCGTTCCAGCCGGCGGTGATGTTTATGATCTGGATCTCCTCGGGGACGACGCGGTATTCAACTGAGAAGCTCCTAGTATCTCCGAGCCGCGGGTTGATGACAGGCCACATAACACGCTTGTGCTCTCCTGATACATCCTCCGCATGCCACACGACCCTGGACCCTTCTTTGACCACGACATCCTCCGCATCCCTGGGAAGCAGCACCTCAGCTATGATCGCAGGAGGCGCGTTGAGGCTGATCTCCCCGTCGGTGCTGTCCACGCCGAGCCAGTAGAGCCAGTCCGTGGCCTGCTCTGAGATGGGGGAGACGGAAACTGCAACAGTATCGTTGCCCTTGACCTCATCTATCCTGTACGGAAGCTCCGGTGTTTTTGGAAGATAAGGCCTGAACTCAGGATCTCCGAAGAGCATGAAGCTGCTCGCCGTCTGGTTCATCATCTCCTTCATGGAGTACTCCCATGGCGGCAGCATCTCCTCTATCCTCTCGAAGGATATCTTCTCCGCGCCATCCATCTTCATGATGTACAGGTTCTCAGCCTGGCTCATGGCCCCGCCCGCGGTTGCATTCTCGAACACCAGCGCCTGGTAGAAGCGCTTGTTGTAGTCCTCTGATACGTATATCCACACAAGCGCGGACGATCCCACATATCCCACGGCTCCAGCCCTGACGAACGCGAGGGCTATCGAGTCGTCGAGCCTCATGGGTATGTACATCTCCGTGCCGCTCACGTTGATGCTGAATCCCTTCAGTCTGGCGCTAAGACATGAGTTGCTCGTTGTGAGCTGCGGAGCGAGAACGAACTGCTTGACCTGCGTCTCATCCAGGAACGAGTCTGTCATCGCCCAGCTCGAGAGCGCCCAGCCCTTCTCCGAACCATGGTGATCGAAGTGGACTATCCCCACGCCATTGTTCATGAACGCCGAGACCCTCTGGAATGTCGCCTCCTCCCATCGCAGGTCTCTCGAGTTCAGGCCGGCGTCCGCAAGATACTCCTTTATCCTGATCGGCACCGGGCTCCAGGGCCACTCAACAGGCGTGGCCACAACGAGCGATGTGTTCTTCCAGTTGCCCTGAAGCCTGTCGTAGCTCAGCGTCCTGGCAACCATCTGCGAGACGTCATATACGCTGAGACCTATGAACCGGCCGGTCGCCACCTCTGTGTAGTTGTCGTCATCCATCTCTATCCTGTAATCCCTGTAAATATCAAAGGAGAATGGATCTCCCTCGAGCTCCTGCTTCACACCGGTCGTCGGGAATGGAAGCGATCCGGGGTCTCCGACCACCAATAGGTACTCAGGCCTCAGCTCCATCTCCTCCACGCTCTCGCGCAGCCACTCCTCCACATCTTCTGGATCCACATACTGCGGATCCTTTGCCACATCCATCACAATGGCGTGCTTTGCTGCCGCAACCTGCATCGATGCCAGAGATAGCTTCGGCACCTTTGTGTGGCTGAACGCTGTCACGTTGTTCGGCGGCAGTGTCGACCTCACCTCTATGGTCATGTTCTTCGTCCGGTACTCTGTGCCGCCGCCGACCTCAATATTGAACAACCAGCTTCCAGGCTCCGGCATCGGAAGAGCTGCGCGGTATCCGTTCGACCCGGCGCTGAACCTCACGTAGCCTATCAGCCCGTGCGGGCTGAATAGCCGGAGGGCCGTGTAGCTGTGCGGCTCAGTGACGTTCCATGTGACTATCGCAGTCCCGACGGGCATCTCTCCTGGGTACGTTATCTCCGAGACCGGCCCGTCGTTCTCGGTCTTCACAGTGACGTTATCCTCAACGCCGGTGTACCTGACCGTCATGCCCCTGTCGAGAGGCTGCACCCAGCCGGCATCCATCGGGTGTAAAACCACGACCTCTAGGTTCAGGGATACCGACTCGTCCGGGTCGATCTTCTCGAGATCCCACGTGAGTATCGAGCCGTTGAAGAACGCGCCTGCTGGATCAGACGGCTCTTTGGATATCGGGTCGGTGATCGAGAGCTTTCCCTTGTAGTATATCGGCATTCTCACATACCGGCCGCTTGCGAACATGTCGACGAGACTTATACCCTTCAGGGGCTCTGTGCCGGTGTTCCTGAGCGTTATGTTCATCCTCACGACCTCACCGGCCTCCTCTGATGGAATGCTCGCAGGCGTGGTCTCGACAGTGATCCAGAGATCCTTTACGATCGCCCTCTTTATTTTGCTCTCCGGCTTTGGAGGTATCAGGGATATGTCATGGCTGTTTGTCAGCACCATTGATCTGACGGAATCGTTGCGCGCCCTCATCTCTCTCAGAAGAAGATCCAGATCGTATCTGTGGACTGTGACGTTAATCTCCTCCAGACTCCTGACCACGTCAGGTGGCGCGTCTCCTGCGATGATGGCATCCCTGCAACCGAGCCTCTCGATCTCTGAGAGCGTGGTGTTCGATATGTTGGCGGAGAAGAACAGAACAGGCCAGTTCAGGTAAGAGGCCACTGTAGCTGCCTGGATCCCTGCAGTGTAGTTCTCACCGACCAGAACCGCGCCTGGGGAGTAAATCCACCGGCTGCTCACAAGCACCGCCAGCTCCTCGCTGCTGTTGTACCTTATCGTATCATTGCATGCCCAGGAGACATCTCCGATGCCGAGCGTCCTCATGCCGAGCGCCTTTATGAGCCACTGAGCTGCCTTCGATGGCGGCTCGAGCTCAGACCAGAGCGGTGTGTAAACGACGTTGTACTCGAACAAGATGCCGTCACATCCTGATCCGACCAGACTCTCGATGTAGTTCAGAGCGCCCTCAACGTTCTGGGTGGAGAGCATGTACTCGACATAATCATCGCTGAGCCTCACATATACCGGCGTATCAGTCACCCTGGCGGCGAGCTCCGCATCTCGCACCGGCACTGAGGAAATTATAACGAAGTCTGAGGTACCGGAGAGATCATAGAGATTGTAGCCCTTCGATTTGTCAAAGGGTTCGTCTATGGCGATGCCGAGCTCCACCGGCCCGAGATTTCTGGTTATGTTACGCGCCTCTCGCGCGATCTCCAGGACCTTCTGCTCCCTCCACGAGAGCCACTTCTGGTAGTTGTAACCTGAGGACCCTATCCTCGTCAGGTCCAGCCCTGTATCTCTGTAGAACTCCTCCTTGCAGACATCGCAGAAGCAGTAGCCATCTCCCTCGAAGCCGAACCTGTACAGCACCACCCCATCCACCTTGTACTCATCTATGATCTCCTCGATCCTGGCGTACAGATCCTCCCTGACATTCGGATTCACAGGGCACAGTAGAGAGCCCCGGTTCCCGTTTGCATCCAGAGAGTATCCCTCGATCTCTGTATCGTTTCCCTCCTCCAGGCTCTTACTGAGCTCGACACCCCTGAACGCATCGCGGATCATTCCGGCCAGGGTCGAATCGTTCGTTTTTACCAGTGAGGTTGATGTCCACATCCCCTCATCGCTTTCCGGCTCCAGGGAGACGGTCATGTAAACCTTCATTCCCTGCTTCTGAGCTGTTTTGACGAGGGTCTTGACGTCCTCGCCGGAGCCGTGGATCACCATCGCGGAGATGTTGCCGGATATCATCGACTGGAGGATGGCGTCCATGCCGTACCTCTCAAGATCTGTGCCCTCCACCCAGCCGAGCCGCCTTCCGGTCTTCACCTCCCTCGGGAGTATCAGCATCGGCTTCACCACAGTGGTGTTCTCCTCGCTCCATGTCGAGAGCGGCACCGATGCCACAACAGCATGCCAGTCGTGTCCGCCGACGAGTATCATCTCATCGACATCTGATTTCGCCCCCCTCTCGAACACAGCACCTGCCTGTGATACCAGAAGCAGTAGAAGAACTGCAAGATACATGGCGCGCATCACGACACCTCCACTGAGAGGCCAGCTGCTTTGAGCGATTCCACCGCTGTATCGCTCACGCCGCTTGCGATGATCGCTTTCTCCAGACCTCTCGCCATCATGTTCTCCATCGCTGCCCTGATCGAATCTGTGAGCGCATCGCCACAAACAACCAGTGGCAGACCTGAGCGCTTTGCGATCTGATATGATCTGAAGACATCCACCTCGCCCGGCCCGGAGACGACCACTGCCGTCTGGTTGGACCACATCCGGTCTGCGAGGATCCAGGAGGTCTCGGCGAGATCTGCGCCTGCGATCCTCGAGACGTTGAAGCCGGATAGCTCAGACTCGATCTTGCTGCTTACCGCTGATTCATCGCCCAGTATGATCACATCCCTGTACGGGAGGAGCTGGTCCCTGATCTCCTTGCTCAACCTGTCCCCCACCTGAATCACAGGCACGGTCGTGTTGTTTCCTGAGAGCAGAGAGGCCATGGCTGTGTACCTGGGATCAGCCGATGTGATTATCGCGAGCCCTGATGGCTCTATGGCCTCCAGATACACAATCTCAGGCGGGAACGGCACGCCATTCGAATCGACCATCCTGAAGACTATTGCGTATCCTGATGGCTCGGTCGCGATCAGAGAGAAGTTGGCTGATCCGAACCTGCCGTTGATGTCCAGAACCATGCTCGATGGCACGATCAGCAGAGATGGATCTGATACTGCATCGACCATCACCCTGACGTTGTTCTCCAGGAAGAGGGTCATCCTCCCCTCATAGCTCCTGTTCACGACCACTCGCTTCGGGACATCTATCCTGACATCATAACCCTTGACCACAACCCCAACCTCGAGATTCACAGCAACACTGGCATTCTTTGATCTGTTGCCCTGTGATTCCGCCACGATCCTCATTGAACCGCTCCTTGCGTTCTCATCAACCTCAACCTCCAGCCTCAGAATACGGCTTGAGCCGGATGGGAGCGGGAGCGAGTATGGCAGATCTATCTCCTCATCCCCATCAAAGAGCTTCGGGTGCCAGCCCTCTGGGACCTCAGGAATGTACACCTCGATGAGATCCCTGAACCTTCCGGTGTTTCTCACCTCGAGATCGAACTCTGCAGGCTCATCAGGGGTGACCTCCCCGCCCGCCTCCCTGGCATCGTTTATGTAGAGCCCGACGTTGTAGCTGTCCTTCTCGATGACGTTGAGGTTGAAGCTTATGGCTATTGGAAGAGCAGGTGGTGCGGTCTCATCGAAGATGTAGAAGAATCCCGCGTACGCTCCGGGCTTTGTCTCAGGAGGCGCCATGAAGAATATGTCCACATCCATATCATCGCCCGGATCTATCGCCTTCTTTGGTATATCGATCATTATCATATCCTTCGCATCTCCACCCACAGAGGTGGCTCTTATCCTCGATACCGGCTCCTCGCCTGTGTTTGTCAGGGTCAGCGTCTTGTGTATGACCTCTCCAGGGTGGATCTCGATATCGAAACGCTCCCGATCTGGCTTCAGCTGGGCGGAGGCGATCCCGCTCAGAAGCAGCACGATGAGTATGAGGTAAATGGGCTTCATCAGGACCACACAGTGACAACGATTTTCTTTCGGTTCACTCTTTCCATCAAGGTATAAAACAGTATCTAGAGTCGAGAATGCCCTGAAGATCTGGGTCATGTGGATGCAACCATGGTCCAGGGCGCCTGCACAGTCTGAGAATCTTCAGCGTCCCCTCCCAAACGAAGAGATTATCTAGTGGGACGCCAACCTGCATGTTTCAAAGGATTGAATCGAGGGGAGAAAAGGTCGTAGTCATGATTTCGAAAGAGGAGATTTTGGAGATACTGAACGGGTATGATCTGAAGAACATCACCATAGCCACGGTCTGCTCCCACAGCAGCCTCCAGATATTTCATGGCGCGAAACAGGAGGGCTTTCGGACACTCGGCATATGCATAGGGCCGCCTCCTAGGTTCTATGATGCATTCCCTCTTGCAAAGCCGGATGCGTTTCTATCGCTGGACAGCTATAAAGCCATGCTTGATGAGAGCGATCGCCTGATCGATGAGAACGCCATAATAATACCTCACGGCTCGATGGTCGAGTATCTCGGGATCCAGAACTTCGAGGCTCTGCCCGTCCCGACCTTCGGGAACCGAAGGTGTCTCGCCTGGGAGAGCGACCGCGAGATGGAGCGGGAGTGGCTTCTCAGGGCAGGTGTGAACGTCCCCATGAGGTTTGAGAGCGCCGAGCTGATAGACAGGCCTGTCATAGTCAAGTACCACGGCGCAAAGGGCGGAAAGGGGTTCTTCATAGCGAAGAACAAGGAGGAGTTCCAGTCGAAGATCCAGAGGGGACAGAAATACACAATACAGGAGTTCATCCTCGGAACGAGGTACTACATCCATTTCTTCTACTCCCCCATAAGGGAGAGGGGCTACCGTCTGCGGAGAGGCACACTCGACATGCTCGGGATCGACAGGCGTGTCGAATCAAACGCTGACGAGATATTCAGGATAGGATCCGTGAACGAGCTAGAGGCCGCAGGGATATACCCGAGCTTTGTCGTGACCGGGAACCTGCCGCTTGTTCTGAGAGAGTCGCTCCTCCCGAAGGTCTTCGACCTCGGCGAGAGGGTAGTCGAGACGTCGATAGAGCTGTTCGGCGGCATGATAGGTCCGTTCAGCCTCGAGACGATAGTGACCGATGATCTGGACTTCAAGGTCTTCGAGATATCTGCAAGGATCGTTGCAGGCACGAACCTCTTCATAAGCGGCTCCCCATACTCTGATCTGATTGAGAAAGGTCTCTCCACAGGGAGGAGGATCGCCCAGGAGATCGCGCTCGCAAGAAGCATGGGGGCGCTGGGAGAGATCATAAGCTGAATGGTTATCGCATCTGCCTCTGCCGTATCCGCATGATGTAAAGGTGAATGCCAAACAGCCGGTGCCATGTGGCACACATACAGCATGCGATCCTGCAGATATCCAGGGCAGATGGATATCTGCTCAGGCCATGCTGACCGGTATTTTCTTTGACTCCTGGGCACAGGAAAAGCTTATCTTCAGACATCCTCATAGCAGGACCCACCATGTCCGGCCTGTTCGAGATATTCCGGGAGGCAACGCTGCTCCAGTGCGGGTTCCTGGAGAAGCTGCTCCGCCTCGATATGTCTGAGGTTGCGGCCTTCTCAGAGTCGCTGGCGTCCTTCCTGAGCGATACCAAGAGAAACAAGTTCGTCTACGGGCTCGCTGCAGGCAGAAGCGCTCTATCGCTGTACAGCTTCCTCCAGCTCCTTCAGAACCATTTTGACAACGTATTTCCATGCACGCTGGAGGATCCCGTCCAGAGGCACTTCAATCCCAGAAAGACGAATCTGGGCATAGCGGTCTCGGGCTCGGGAGAGACTCCGTCCGTGAACAAATACATCGAGGATGTAATAGGGCAGGGGGGAGAGATCAAGCTTATAACAGCCAACAGAAATGGCACCGCGTACAGGCTTGTGGAGGATTACGAGAACGGCACCATACTCGTGATAGAGGGGAGGACGAAGTACAGCACCGACAAGGAGAGGCGCTCCCGGCTGTCGCCACTTGGCACCGAGTTCGAGCTCGAGGTCCTAGCATTCCTCAACGCCCTCTTCAAGGACATCCAGGCGAGGCTGGATGGTCACCATGATGACCGATGTCCTGAGTACTGCTCCACAATACAGGACTTCAGGGAGAACGGTATGCTCATAGCCGATATGGATCAGGAGCATCTTGAGAGATGGTTCGGCAGGCTCTTTCCGAGATCGGGACGTTATGTCATAGGAGGGGTTGGCAGATCCGGGCTCGTCGCAAGGGCGTTCGAGATGCGATTCACGCATCTGAACAAGATAAGCTACTGGGAGCGGGACTTCAACACGCCAAGCTTCCAGATAGGTGATGTGTACATACCGATAACAGGCGGTGGCAACACCTACGAGGCGCTTGAGGGCGCGAGGAACGCATTCAGGAACGGAGCGGACGTGATGCCGATCACAGCCAGCAGGGAGTCGAACCTGATGGCGCTTGTGAGGGAGAAGGGCAGGCTCGATGATGCTGTTTTCATACCGGTTAAGCAGGAATACGAGAGCCTCTTCAAGGGCAACAGAAGCACAACAAGCTGGCTGGTTTCTGAGTTCACGAAGTACAGATACCCGATATTCGAGATAAACACATCCATATTCACAAACAGCGTTGTCGCAGTGGGCGCCGAGTTCCTGGGTATCGTCGAGGCCGGGATGCGCAGGCTTCATGTTTAGTCGTCGAACGCTCTGGATCTGGAAATCAACACCACGCCAGGAGGCATCATGAGGATACTCCTGATATCGGATACACATCTCGATCGCATCCCAGAGGGTCTCCTGGAGATCCTGTCGGGGTACGAGATGATACTGCATGCCGGCGATCTTGTCAGCATGGAGGTCTTGAGGGATCTTGGATCCCTCTGTGAGACGCATGCGGTTGCTGGAAACTCTGATCATCCGGATGTCAGGAGAGCCCTGCCCGAGCGCCTGAAGCTTGATATCGAGGGGCTGCGTGTAGGCATCATACACAGACCATCTCACTCACCCGATTCCCCCGGCACAGCCCTGATGGCGAGAGAGATGGATGTGGATCTGCTCGTCTTTGGCCACTTCCACAAACCGATCTTCGAGCGCGATGGGAGCCGGATGATGGTATGCCCCGGAAGTCCCACATCCCCCAGGCTCTCTCCGCCATCCGTCGCAGAGCTTATTCTTGAGAAAGGAAGGGCATCGCTCAGGATCGTGCCTGTGGGTAAGCCCATGTGCGGCTACCTCCAGTTTGCTGAGACGCTTTACCTGGGCAGATCGGATGAGTCGGCCTGAAACATATGTGGACAAAACGGATGTCTGATAAGTGCTCAGAGCTGCAGCATCGACTGCATGCGCACTCCCATTGAGCTGACATCCACAACCCGCGAAGTCGGGCTGCTGACCTCCACCAGGAACCAAAATGTTTATCAGCGATCAGTTCGGTACCATCATCGCGGTGGTTTTATGGATACAGCTACGGCTCTGGAATACCTGCAGTCCCTGATCGTGCTGGCGATATTCATACTGATACTGGGCGCTGGCTTCAAGGTGTGGAGATGGAACTACGTGGTCCCTCCAAAGTGATTTTTGTGAATCTGAGAACAGCCGGGAGGAGATCTGAACCCGCAGTTCTCTTTTCTGACATTGCTCCCCTTTAGTGTGCCAGATTGCTGGATTGCAGATTGCTGGATTGTATTCAGGAATCTCGCGGCAAAAAAACTCTGCCGGGTCGGATGCAGCTGTGCGGCCGGTCACTGAGGTGACCTGCTGGCATCATAAGGGCCCGGATTCGGGCCGCTTCATCGCACAGCTTCAGGCGGGCGATGAAACATTTTTAACCACATCCCCCCACCGGTACCACATGCCAGATGCGGTGATCCTTTGCGACAGGTCGTTTCTCTATGAGAAGCTCTTCGAGGAGGCAGATGCTGATGTCCAGTTCATCAAACCTGAGATGCTCTGCAGCCCGTTCCTCCCAAGGTTCAGGGCGCTGATCATCCCGACTGGATTCGCAAACCAGCAGTACTCAAGAGCCCTGAAGCACCTGAGAGCTTGCAGTGAAGGGATAAAGAATTTCGTGCGCTCCGGTGGCGTTCTCGTCGTGTTCGGCCCGCTAGTTCCGGAGCATGACTACGACTGGCTGCCGCTCGCGATAAAATACAGGGGAGAGTACACCGAGGCGGCGCAGATAAAATTCTCCTGCGAGGAGGCGCCGCTCTGCGCTGGATCTGGAGACTGCGACGGATACCTGGAGCCCGGAGCAGATTTCGAGGTGCTCGCCAGGGATCCTGCAGGCCGACCGGTCCTGTGCGCAGGCAGATATGGCGAGGGCATGATATTCATCACATCGATCCATGAGTTCCCATCAGCAGATTTTGTGAGATATGTTATCTCGAAGGGGAAGCCATCGAAGATCGCGTGAAGGCCTTACACCGCCCGGGAGATCTGGCCGTGTGGTATCCAGAACCGGATTTCAGCAATCGGTGCGCATTGGCATGATGTCAAATTACTGCCGCAACTGCGCATCTGTCTGAGCCCGGTGATGCGAGTGCACGAGCGGAGATTGCAGGCTGTGACCAATAAAAATCAGATCCAGTGGAGGGATGCGATGTACAGAAAGCAGAGCAGGCTGAGAGATGAGATCGAGTCGCTGAATGTGAAACCCGCGGGTGGAGTTCTCCTTGTGAACCTGAGCACCGGGGAGCGCTGGAGCTTTGATTCGTACCACGATGCGATCGAGTTCATGAGGGGAAAAAAGGGAAGATGGTATCTGACAGCGAATATAAATAAAAAATGAAATTACAGATGGAACTCTATGTGGAAGGGTATGTAGAATATCCACACGAAGTAGAGAACCATCAGTATCAGGCCGAGCGGAACGCCAAGCCTCGCCCACTCCTTGCTGGTGATATTGAGCTTGCCTGCTGATATGATGTTCGGGATGTTCCCGGGGATCAGCATGCCGCCTGATATGAGAAGTCCCATCAGCACAGCCTGGATCTGGGTTATCTCCATCGACGGGCTCAGCTCCGCTGCAGTGAGTGTGGCGTTGTCGAGGATCGCAGATACCATGTTCACCCAGTACAGGATCTGGGGCGGGATCGTGAGCAGGTACTTGTCGATCACTATCTTCATTCCCCCGCCAAGGAGAAGCAGCGCCATGACGAAGATGTAGACCTTCAGAGCCCTGACGAAGACGTCTCTCAGGCCTGCAGCCTCTTCAGCCGCAACAGCACACGCCTCCTTCGCAGCCTTTCCTGTGAAGAACATCGCGAGCAGTCCCATTGCCAGGCATCCTGGAATTATGTACACCGCCAGCCTGTTGAAGAGGAAGAAGAATCCTGCGTGATAGGGCGGTCCCTGCAGCTTGGTGATCGCTATAGTCGAGAGCGGCTCTCCGACTGGAGTCAGAACAGCGCCGAGGCCTATCGAGAAGCATGCGATGATCACCACGTTGATCTTCGTCTGCCTGTCAAGGGGCATGCAGTTGACGAGCTCCACCAGGAGAAGAGATGCTATGATCGCAGTTATTATGCTCGATGAGAGGCCGAGAATCACAACCATAAGGAAGACTATAATCTTCAGGGGAACGACCTCAAGGATTCTGGCCATGGCCCTCTGGGCTGTTGTTCTCCCATAGTGGAAGAGCAGACCTGCAACCAGGACAGCTGGCACTATGCCCTTTATGATCGGCTCCTTTATGGCCTCCATCACAAGCTCCATGTGCCACCCGATCTTCTCCACCGCTTCAGGGTTGTTTATGTATATCTGCTCAAGAACCCCCTTGCTCTCAAGTCCGGAGAGAGTCACTGCGAGCACGCCCATAACGAAAAGAAACGCCTCCAGGTTGTGCTCTATCTTTTTCACCATGAACGGACCAACGAGCACAATCAGAACTATCGCAAATAGCCCGATATCAACGGGCGTCGGCTGTAATGCCATTGAATCACCTCTTTATTTCTACACCCACAAGACCGAAAGTCTGTTGCCAAATGGTTTTTATCTATTAAATGGTTTTGGTTTTCAAAAGCCGATGCTCGATTTCAGATGCTCTGAGGAGATCAGTGTTCAGAAGGGCCTCGCTGGCGCCTCCCTGTGTGCCTGAAACGCACAAAAAGTGGCTGATGCCCCGGAGGGCGTCAGCTTGATTTGAGCCGGAGATTTATGTTGTCCATGAAGTCGCATGCTCCGCCGATGCATCCTCTCCTGAGCGGCTGGTCCCTGAAGAGTATCTTGCGCATTATCTCAAATGACCCCAGGTACTCCTCGTGCTCCTTCATGCTCCTCTGTCCCGGTTTGGATTGTCGCGCGTCAAGCATGAAGTAGCCTGTGAAGTTATCTGCTGTCCTGAACTCAGCGCTTCTTCCCAGCGTTCCCGTCTGGTAGAGATTGAAGTTCTGGTTCTTGAACTCCATCGCCTGGAGGTTGTAGCTCTCCCTGACCTTCGCGCCGATCCCGCCGAAGGCGATCGAGCTCCTGAAGCTCTCGCTCCCCATGAGCGTGTCTCCGGGCGCCAGAGCGACATAGTCATCGACAGCGTCCTGCTCCTCGAAGTTCGGATTTCTCCCCTTCGCCCTGTCCACCAGATACTCGTTCTTCACCAGCGCCTCGACGCTGCCGCTGAAGTAGACGTCCTTGTTTGATTTTATCCCGGAGTTCATCGACCTGACGTCCTTGCTGAGCTGGAACTGGCCGCTCCCGCTGATCATGGTCTCGGATGCGTAATCGTATCCCTGGACCTTGAACTTCTCTGTATACGATGAGGATTCTGCGCCTGGTGCTGTCGCTGTGACCCTGAATCTGTAATCACCGCCCATGGCGTTTGTGGGCGGCGTGACCTGGAGCGGCTCCGAGACCTCGCCGCCGGCAGGTATGAACACCTCCGTGGAGGTCCAGGTGAACCAGTCCATTCCGCAGGTCTCAGGGCTGACTGTGATGGTGGCGGTCACGTTCGTGTACCCCTCGTTCCTCACGTTCACAATGTAGTCCAGTGTCTTCCCCGGTGTTGTGTACTCCTTATCCCGCTCGTTGATGGGACCGGTCTGCTGCACAGAGACGACGAGCTTCCCGGGGGCGATTGGTGTGGGCGGAACGGATGGGACGTCAAAAGAGCTTGATGGATATGATGGATACACTGAGTCCGCTGCGTACGGCGGGCCTGTTGGGCTTTCCTCAACAGTGGCTGATGCTGGAATCAGCAGAAGCGCCAGGATCAGAATCCAGATCAATTGAACCACCTCAAAAAAAGAGAGGGAGATCAGCAGTCGACGCCTGCGCACGGGCTGGGCTTCTCCTCAGCGAACGGCGCCTCGTGGAACTTGATCAGCTTCTCGACCTCGAATGTGCCTGTGAACGACTGGTGATCCTTTATGTCCTTGTAGAATATCTTGTGCCACTTGGAGTCGGTGCCCCACGTGCCGTTGAAGTAGTTCCTGGTCTCAAAGCCGACGAGATGCGTCGGGCTCACGTTGTACTTCAGGTTGTACTTCTCTGCCTTAGCAAGGTTCTCATCGATCTCTCCAGGATCTACCTTCTTGTTATTATTCGCATCTTTCCACCCCCACGGCATTCCTGTCGCAGGGTTCGCGGTCCAGTGACCTGTTGGATCCGTCGATGAGAAGTACACAGTCTGCTCCTTTTCCATCTCTGTTACAGAGAAGACCTCCTGGACCTCTGCTCCGATGCCTCCGTAGAATGCCTTGGAGTGGAGGTACTTACCACCGACGAGCGGTGTATCTCCTGAGTAGGTCATCTTCGAGGTTTCATACAGGTTGAGCGGAACTTTCTTATCGCCGGTGCTGTTGGGTCCTGTCCTGTTCAACCTGCTCGCGTTCTCCGAGAGCAGGTGCTCGGAGTCGAGCTCGAAATCGCCGTCGCCAGCCATCACGTTGTAGTACTCGAGAGCGATCTTCTTGTCCACGATCGACGTGCTTATGTCTATAACACCGTTCCCTGCCACCTTCTGCGCCTCGCAGTACTGCTCGTACTGCTTTGGCTCTGGAAGTGGTGGATTTGCTGAAGCCAGATTACATGCTAAAAGAGCAGCTATAAGCATTGCCGCTATTACTACTCCCTTCATTCAGTTTCACCCCCTTAGGTTTATCTCAGATGTTCTCTCTCTTGTTATATAAATTTTATTTATCCCCTCCGGCGCGCATGAGGATGGATGCAAAGAGCGGACGTGAGTGCGGGAGGGATATAATCAGGATATAATCAGGAGAAGAATTCGATCGAAGTTGGATAAAAATAGCTCAGACCCCGTGAGGGGTCTGCGTCAGGCTACGCGTTCAGATGCACGGGAGCCAGTCGACGCTTATCGCGCCGCATGTCGAGTTGCCCCAGAGCTGGATGAACTTCTCGATCGAGAAGACACCGGTCAGGTCCTCAACGCTGCGGCCGTACTCGACGTGTCTGCCCTTGACCACGGCCTCAGCCATGGGCTCGCGGGACATCCAGCCGATGTGAGCGACGCCGATCACGTTGCTGTTGAAGTTCGCCTCAAGGACGCCTGTGCAGCAGAGTTTATCTACTGTTGTACCTTCTTGGCCGTCATCACCATCAAGGAATCCATACAGCCTGGTCTTGACCTCTGTGTTCTTCTGCAGGTGCTCCGCATGCGTGTACATCTCTGTCACGACAGCGCCGATCCTGTAGTTCTGGACGCAGAGCTTCTCGATCCACTTCTGGTCGTATGTGCCTGTCTGGTAGCTCACAGGCATGTACTCGAACTCAGCTTCCTTGGTGAAGTTGATGTAGTCCATTGGAACAGCACCGGTTGGATACTCACAGCCATAACCTAGAGGCTCGTAGTCCCTCTGCAGCTGCCTCTCGGCCTCGAGCTCAGTCCTCTCGATGATCACGTTACCGGATCCGGACTCCTTCTCGACAAGCTTGGCGCCCGCGTATCCGTACTGTGTGGAGACGATCATCTCCACGTTCTTGTAGCCGACGCCCTTAATGGTCGCCTTCTCGTACATGTAGTTGGCTGCGCTGGCCATGCCGACAAGAGCCAGAGCAACAACTACGAGAACAGCCAGTTCTCTCTTCATTTCGTTCCCACCTCCATTTTGTTACCCTCAGTTAAAGGATCGATACCTCAGCAGATGCCCCGACGTGGTCGAGGCCTCCCGAAAGAATCGGGGGATGCTGAAGCTCCCTGAGGCCCCGGGATCCAGACCTCCCGTCTGGCAGATGAACGCAGAAAAAGCAACTGCGCCCATCACCTCCGGCCATGCTCCACAGCACACGCCGGAGCCCCCAAACGACCTCTCAGGTTCAGGGTACCTGATCTTAAGACACACGTCAAATATTTCAGTGTTTTGCTCAGGCACAAATCCTGACTTCATATTGATAGCATATAAACATAACGGGCGAGGGCACCATATCGATGCCTCCATATTTCAGCCAGTATTTCTGCATCAGTGGAGGCTGATCCCACGTGTGGGCTTCAACCACTCTCTGACATTTCTCCCCAGTGCCCGAGGGATAGATTAATACGTTGCGAGCAGCTCTTAAGCTAGAGCTCCGGTAGTGTAGCCAGGTCAATCATTCCGGCCTTTCGAGCCGAAGACTCGGGTTCAAATCCCGACCGGAGCATGATCCGCACCCACTGTATGTTTTTCATTATGATGATAGTCGCGGAATACTGGAAATAATATTATTCGTGGGAATATCATCATATTATAGTATTCCGCATAAGTTGATATAATATAACATATCACATAAAATAATCCATAAAGTATGACATATCCAGTAGCTTTTAAATGGATTTACATGAAGTGGCGCAAAGAACTATAATATGGGTTTTGTTTGACATGGCCGGAACCGGGGATGTTCGGAGAAATCCTGTGAGTTCGGCCTGGTCTTGATCACAATTCCTAAATGCTTTTTATATAAAAAATTATCCATACAATTACTTAGCGACATGGGCAATTTGCAGGAAAGGGTTAGAATACTCGCATGCGATAGTCCCGGGCGGATTCGAACCGCCGTCGCTGGCTCCAAAGGCCGGCAGGATTGGCCCCTACCCCACGGGACTCCGGTCTGGATCTTGCCCTGGCTATATATATTCCCTTCTTCGTTCTGATGATCGATGAGAGGGCGCGACCAGAGGAAGCTCCTGGAGATTCTGAGAGTCATAGCAGAGGCGAAGAGGCCGGTGGGCGCGAGGACCATCTCGGACATGCTCAGCAGCCGGGGGTATAACCTCGGCGAGAGGGCGGTGCGGTACAATCTCAGAATACTGGATGAGCTGGGATTCACAAGACGTTACGGCTACTCGGGTAGAATCGCAACCTCTCTCGGTCTCAAGGAGCTCAGGGACGCGCTGATACACGAGCGGATAGGCTTCGTGAACACACTGATAGAGGAGTACATGCTCCGCACCACATTCGATTTCGCGAGCGGCGACCTGGTGGCGAACATCAGCCTCATCGACAGGAACGATCTCGAGAGGGCGCTTGAAATAATGGAGATGGTCGCAGAGTCCGGGTACTCCGGGGATCTGGTGCGCGTGCATCACAAAGATGACTGCGCGGAGATCGGGACGGTGTGCAGCATCACCGTGGACGGGCTTCTCCTGAGAGCAGGGATACCTGTGAACACCACATTCGCAGGAGTCCTCGAGATCAGGAACGGGGAGCTCTGCAGGTTCTCGGATCTGATCGCGTACGCAGGCACATCCATAGACCCCATGAGAGCGTTCATGGCGAGGAGGATCGCCAGGGTGATGGACGCGGTGCGCTCCGGCTCCGGAAAGGTCCTGGCGAACGTGAGGGAGGTTCCGGTCAGCGCTCTGGAGGATGCGATGCGCGTGCTGGATCGCGCGCGCTCGATCGTCGGGAGGATCGCTGTGGGCGCGCCAGGCGATGATGTGCTTGGATGCCCTGTGGCGCCGGGTCGTGTGGGCATAGCGATATGCGCGGGCGTCAACGCTCCTGTGGCGGTCGCCGAGTGCGGTATACGCATCCGGACCTGCCCGATATCCACGCTCATCCCCTGCGGCGAGATGTCTCGGATAAGGTTTTATAAGAGCTGAGAATGGCGGTAATCGAGGTCAGAAAGATGGCTGTCAGAGTTGTGATATCAGATCCAAATACAGGAAAGGCATATCAGGTCGAGCTCAAGGACGCGGGCAAGCTCATCGGTAAGAAGATAGGGGACGCTGTTGAGGGCGATCTCCTTGGGCTGCCGGGATACGCTGTTACGATAACAGGCGGCAGCGATCGCGACGGCTTCCCGATGCGCAGCGATCTCCCGGGGATGCAGCGGAAGAGGCTTCTCCTCGCGGGCGGCGTCGGGTACAGGCCGCGCGTGAAGGGCCAGAAGAGGAGAAAGAGCGTCTGCGGGCGTGAGATCTCGCCGAACATAAGCCAGATCAACGTCAAGATAACAGAGTACGGCGCGAAGCCGATCGAGGAGCTGCTCAAAGCGTAAACATCGACCGGAGCCTTTCAAGAGGCGCGGGCAGGCGGCCGCGCTGGATGTCCTTCATCATCATCGGATCCAGCAGGGAGAATACCACATCCATCGACCTGTCGCTCCTCATGGCCCTGTCCACGATTCTTCTTATCATCACAGAGCCCCTGAGGGGGGCGCCCAGCTCCCTCTCGATCCTGGATGTGTAGGCATCCAGATCATGCGCTGCGGCGACCTCCCCTGCTATCCTGCCTGCAACCATCGCCAGGGGCACCCCCCCACCGCTGGTCGCCATCACATGGCCCGCGGCATCTCCTGCGAGCAGAAACCTCCCGCTCTGTATTATTTCAGGCATCCCGCCCGAGGGCACGATCCCCCTCATAACTGCGACGATCTCGCCCTTTCTGAGAATTCTGCCGGCATGCGGATGCTCCTCCACGAATCTCCTCAGAATAAGAGGGAGATCAATCTCCCCGCGGATGTAGGACCTCCTAACTCCCACACCCACATTCGCGATATCATCGCCCAGAGGTATTATCCATGCGTAGCCTCCGGGCGCCCACCTCTCGCCGAAGTACATCTCTGCCGCGTCCCTGTCGATATCGACATCAACCATCTCGTACTCCAGGCATATCCCGGGCTCGTCCCTCTGGATGGCGCCTATCGCCCTGGCCACTGCGGACATGGGGCCGTCCGCGCCGATGACCACATCCGCATCGATGACACCCTCGCGCCTGCCCTTAAGGCATACCGACTGGCCGCGAACCTCAGCCTCTGTGCCGACGATCAGGCGTGCTCCAGCGCGAGCTGCGCGATGCGCAAGATATCTGTCGAAGCTGCGCCGGTCCACGCACCTTCCCGCGACCGGGAACTCCGCATATCTCCCGGAGGGCGCGTAGAGCCGCTGGACCTTTGTCCTGTTCAGGATGAACCTCTCCGGGATCTCTACGAGCGTCTCTGGGAGACGAGCATCAGGCAGCAGATCAGTGAGCTCGGAGGCCTCAGGTATGAACCCACCGCACTGGACAGGGCTGCCTATCTCCATTCTTCTCTCCACAAGAATGACCTCTGCGCCGAGCCCTGCCGCGGTCTCTGCAGCTGTGGATCCAGCGGGCCCAGCGCCGACGACTGTTATCCTCATGCGGGCAGTGAGGTCGTGTAACCCATGCTCAGAAGCGACTCCTCTATCTCCTCGACCGCGAGGTACATCTCATCCCTGAACCTCTCTCTGGAGGAGAGCCTGGGTTCAGCTGAGAGCCGTATCTCCATATCATCGCCCCTGTAGAGCTTCACGCACGCGAGCATGTCATGCTGTGAGAGCCTGTAAGCGATGTGGCTACCGGTCGGGGTGTACCACTCAGGATGCCTGGATCTCAGGTCCTCGATGAGCCTGTCCCAGTGCATCTCCCCCCTGATCTGGGCACCATCCGCCTTCAGCGGGTTAACCCTGAGAATGAGATCGAGATGCGCCCTCTCGCCGAAGTCCCTCTCCTCTATCATTCTCATTATCATGGGATACCGTGAGTTCTCCCTGTCAACTGTGATCATGGCTCCACCGAAGAGCCTGTCCGCGACATCTGAGAAGAATGGCGCAAGCCTCCTGTCGTCGGTGGGCGGTGTGAGAAGGGAGACGATCGCGAATACCGATGCGCTCAGAGTCAGGCCGACGAGCACGCCGTGCTCTGTGAGGAGTGGAGAGATCGTGTCGAGTGGCTCCCCAAAAATGAACTTCTCATACGCGATCATCACGATCTGTGTCACGCCACCGACGATGACAGCTGCAAGCGCGCCCCAGGATGTGGCCCTCTTCCAGTAAAGCCCGCCGACGATCGGGAAGAAGTAAGATGTCGTCCCTATCACCGTGGCTATTATCACAGCCTCCATTATGCTCTCCACATTCAGCGCGATGAATGCTGAGATGAAGATCATCAGGACCACAAGCAGCCTGCTGATCACCAGCATCTCCCGCATCGTGGCATCCGGTTTGACGAACCTCTGGAAGATGTCCCTGACAATGCAGGACGCGCCAGATGTCGCAAAGGTGTCTGTGCACGACATGGACGCAGCAGCGAATCCTATTGTGAGCAGCGCGACTGCTGCAGGTGGCACGTTCTCGGAGATGAACCTGAGGTACAGCATCTCAGCCTCCACCTCGCCCTCAGGGAGCGGGTAGATCGCGCGCAGGGCTATCGCCGTGAGGAAGCATGCGCCGTAAACGATCGCGAGAAGCATCGACCCCAGGAGCAAGCCCATCCTCGCGCTTCTCTCATCGCGCGCGGCCCAGACCCTCTGCCACGGGTCCTGCTCCGCGATCCAGCCGGGGAGCAGGGCGAGCTGGAAGACAAGGGCGCCGAGCACGCCCCCCATCATGAACGGGTTCCACCACTCCCCACCGAGGGCAGCGCTCTCCGCGATGATGGATGCGCCCCGATCTGCCGAGAGCTTCAGGGAGAGAATCGCCACAACAACCGCGAGCCCTGCCAGGAAGATGTACTGGACCCTGTCGGTCCAGACAACCGCTCTGAACCCACCGAGGCTGACGTAGAGCGCCACGGACACCGCCATGATCAGAACCGCGTACAGTGGCTCGACCCCGAAGAAAGTCCCCAGAACGAGCTTGAACCCGATGAAATCAACCACTGAGAAGAGAATCATCATTATCGTTATCGCCACCGCGACCGGAGCTCTGACCATTGGATCGTATCTTATCTCCAGAAGCTCAGGCTGGGTCATCGCAGGTATGCGCTTGATCCTGCCTGCGATCAGCGCTATGATCGCCAGCGCAGCTATGTTCGGAAATACCCACACCCATATCGAGCTGACGCCTATGAGCATGAAGAGCCCTGTGGAAAGAAGTAAAGCGCTTGCTGTCAGCCATGATGCTGCAGCTGAGAACCCGAGGGAGGACGCCCCCAGCTCCCTGCTAGCAAGCCAGAACTCCGTCACCGAGCCCTGTCGCCTTGATGAGACGAATCCTATTACGATGAGGACAGAAATATATGCACCCAGGACGAGGAGGAATATGTGATATGGATCCAAGCGATACCACCGCTGGGCCACTAAAACATACCCTCTATATATACACTCGGACATCCTGAGTTTTGTTTGAGACAAGCGATTTTTACCGCGCAGCGTCTGTGCGAATGGTTTTCCCCAGATTTCGCGAAAGCCGCTTATACTAAGCGGGCAGAGCCGGTCTGGGATCGTGATGAGGAGCGATATCACCAAGTCAGGACCTGAGAGGGCGCCGCATCGCGCACTTCTCAAGGCGATGGGCATCACCGACGATGAGATCAAAAGACCGTTCATAGGCGTTGCGAACTCTGCGAATGAGTTCATCCCCGGACACATACATCTCGACAGGATCGCAGAGGCTGTGAAGGCAGGCATAAGGATCGCAGGAGGTGTGCCGTTCGAGTTCCAGACGATCGGCGTTTGCGACGGGATCGCGATGGGTCATGGCGGCATGCGGTACTCCCTCCCATCGAGGGAGCTCATCGAGGACTCGATAGAGATCATGGCCCAGGCGCACCAGCTGGACGGTCTCGTTCTGATACCGACATGCGACAAGATCGTCCCCGGGCATCTCATGGCAGCTGGGCGTCTTGATCTCCCGACCATAGTCGTGACGGGCGGCCCGATGCTTCCAGGATTCGCATGCGATCGTGAGCTCGATCTGATCAACGTCTTCGAGGAGTGGCAGAAGGGGGGCGAGGCGATACCGATCCTTGAGGACCTCGCATGCCCTGGCGCAGGCTCATGCGCAGGCCTCTTCACAGCGAACTCGATGGCGTGCATGACTGAAGCCCTTGGATTGAGCCTCCCGGGATGCGCGACAGCGCACGCTGTGGATGCCAGGAAGATGCGCATCGCCAAGCTCTCCGGCATGAAGATAGTGGAGCTCGTGAAGAAAGGCCTCACTGCGAGAAAGATCGTCTCGCGGGAGTCGTTCGAGAACGCAGTCAGGGTCGACATGGCCATCGGAGGTTCCACAAACACAGCGCTTCACCTTCCAGCAATAGCTGCTGAGTTTGGGATCGATCTGGAACTGGATGTCTTCGACAGGCTGAGCAGGGAGACGCCGCATCTGGTCAATCTCCGGCCTGGAGGACCCTATCACATGCTGGATCTGGATCGAGCAGGTGGCATACCTGCCGTGATGCAGCGTCTCTCATCCAGGCTGGACCTGAGCGTCCTCACTGTCACAGGAAAGACGCTCGGCGCAGTGCTCGCGGAGTTCAGACCCGTCAACCCACTGACGAACGCGGAGGTCATAGCAACCCTGGAAAAGCCTGTGCATCCTGAGGGCGGGATCGCGATACTCAGGGGAAGCCTGGCACCTGAGGGCTCTGTGGTCAAGCAGACCGCGGTCTCGAAGAAGATGCTAGTGCACAGGGGTCCTGCAGTCGTCTACGACTCCGAGGAGGAGTCGATGAAGGGTATACTGAGCGGAGAGGTCAGGGCCGGGGATGTCGTCATAATAAGATACGAGGGGCCGAAGGGAGGTCCCGGGATGAGGGAGACTCTGGCGCCGACGTCCGCGATTGCAGGCGCAGGCCTCAGCGAGTCCGTGGCGTTGATCACAGACGGCAGGTTCAGCGGCGGCACGCGCGGGCCGTGCATAGGCCACGTCTCCCCTGAGGCAGCAGTCGGCGGTCCGATAGCGCTCGTCGAGAACGGTGACATGATCTCCATAGACATACCGAACAGAAGGCTGGATCTGCTTGTTGCTGAGGATGTCCTGGAGAGAAGGCGTGCGTCATGGAGACCGCCTGAGCCGAGGGTGAGGGGTGGTGTCCTGGAGAGGTACAGAAGGTCTGTGACGTCTGCGAGCAAGGGCGGAGTTCTGAGATGAGATGCTTTGTCGCTGTCGATCTGCCGGAGGAGATTAAGAGAGGAGTGCCGGCGATACAGCAGGCGATCGCGATGGACGGGCTAAAGCTCGTCGATCCAGAGCTGGTGCACATAACCCTGAAGTTTCTGGGGGAGGTGCCGGAGGGCAGGGTCGCCGAGATCAGAGAGGCGCTGGCGCGCGTGAGGTTCTCGCCATTCCAGGCGCGCATCACGGGCGTCGGCGCGTTCCCCGGGAGATCCATCAGGGTAATCTGGCTGGGCGCCACAGGCTCTTTCGAGGAGCTGGCGCGTGCCGTGGACACCGCGCTCGAGCCCTTTGGATTTGAACGCGACAAGAAGTTCAGCGCGCACGCGACCCTGGCCAGGGTGAAGGATCCGTCGCTGAGCCGTCTTCTCTCTGACAGGATATCAGGCATATCTGATATCGATCTCGGCGAGTTCACTGTGGACAGGTTCGTTCTCAAGAAGAGCACTCTGACACCGAGGGGGCCGATCTACGAGGACATCGCAGAGTTCAGAGCTTCTCCGTGAGGTCCTCAGAAGGATAAAGCCATCAGAGGAGGAGCGCAGGCAGCTCGAGAGGATCTCATCATATCTTCTCAGGAGGGTGGGGGAGGTCGCAGGGGCGAAGGGCGTGGCATGTCGCGGTATCCTTGTCGGATCTGCGGCCAGAAACACCTGGCTCTCAGGGGATCGCGATATCGACATATTCCTCGCGGTGCCGGAGGATGGGGATATCACCGCTGCCCTCGAGATCGCAAGGGAGATAGCTCCCGAGCACGAGGAGAGGTACGCGGAGCATGCTTATGTTCATGCTCGGATCGATGGATTCGATGTGGATCTCGTGCCGTGCTACGATGTCAGCGACCCCTCCAGGATAAAATCCGCTGTCGACAGAACTCCGTTCCATTCGCGCTACGTCTCAGAGCGGATAAAAGGCATGGAGGATGATGTTCGTCTCCTCAAACAGTTCATGAAGGGCGTCGGAGTCTACGGCTCTGACCTGAGAACAGGCGGATTCTCCGGATACCTGGCTGAGCTTCTCGTGATCCACTACGGCTCATTCCTCAGAGTCCTGGAGGGGGCGAGCTCCTGGCGGCCCGGAACGAGGATAGACCTTGCGCAGGGCGCAGATATAAGTGGGCCACTGGTGGTCATAGATCCTGTGGATCCGAACAGGAACGTGGCCGCTGCCCTGACCCTCGACAGGATGTTCCAGTTCGTCGCAGCGGCGAGATGCTTCCTGAATTCCCCGGATATCAGCTTCTTCTTCCCGCCAGAGGTTCAGAGGATGCATCCTGATGAGATCAGAGCTGAGATCGCGCGGAGGGGGACGGAGTTCGTGCTTCTGGAGATCAGCGCACCGGATATGGTCGATGATGTTCTGTACCCGCAGATGAGAAAGGCAGAGGCTGCGGTGAGGGGTCTTCTTGAGAGGGAGGGTTTCCAGGTGCTGAGGAGCGATGTGGATCTCGTTCGCGGAGGGGATGTCAGGGCGCGCCTCCTCCTCGAGCTCTCGATCTGGGAGCTGCCGTCTGTGAGGAGACACACCGGCCCGCCGGTCTGGGAGGCGGAGCACGCATCCAGGTTTGTGAGGGGCAATCCCTCGCCGCTCTCAGGGCCCTACATCGATGATGGCAGGCTCGTCGTCGAGATCCCGAGGAGATACAGGCGGGCTGTGGATCTGCTCAAGGGTGAGATCCACAGGATATCCCTCGGGAAGCATCTCTCCTCCGGCAGGGTGAGAGCGCTATCAACGCGCGAGATCATCGAGATGATGGACGAGGATCTCGCGGAGTTCCTCACAGCCTATCTAACAAAAAAAGTCCGGATCTGCTGACTCAGGCGAGGCTCCTCCAGTATGCTTTCTGGACGCTCTTGACCTCCTCGATCCGGCGGGTGAGCTGTGCATCCTTTAAAGGCATCACATCAGGAACATCCCCCTGGAAGGCCCTGAGGACCGAGACAACCGACTCTGAGAGGGTTTCAAGGCGGTAGCCGCCCTCGAGCGATGCGACAAGTCGCCCTCCTGCGTGCCTTTCAGCTATATCCTTCACCAGTCCTGCGAGCGCGCCGAAGCCGTACTTCGTGAGGCGCATCCCTCCCAGCGGGTCCATCTGGTGCGGGTCGAAGCCAGCTGATATGAAAACAATGTCCGGCCTGAATTCATCCGCCACAGGCAGCAGTATCTCCCTGTACACTGCCATGTACCCGCTGTCGTCCACGCCGGGGGAGAGGGGGACGTTAACAGTGAACCCCTTCCCCTTTCCATCGCCCACCTCGGTGACCCTGCCGGTGCCAGGGTAGTGCGGATGCTGGTGGGTGGAGAAGAAGAGCACGCTGTCGTCCTCGTAGAAGACCGCCTGCGTGCCGTTGCCGTGATGCACATCCCAGTCGACTATGAGCACCTTTTTCAGCCCAAGGGATTGAGCGTACCTCGCGCCTATCGCAACGTTGTTGAAGACACAGAAGCCCATGCCCCTGTGCGGGGTTGCGTGATGCCCTGGAGGCCGGACGAGGGCGAACACAGGCTCAGGTTTCTTCATGACGTGGTCCACGCCTGCGCAGACGCCGCCCGCGGCCATGAGCGCGACATCGTACGAGTCCTTCGAGAGGACCGTGTCTATATCGAGACGGCCTCCCCCACGCTCGCATATGCTCCTAACCTGCTCGATGTAGCGGCGCGAGTGGACGGCCTCGATCTTATCGAGGGACGCGGGCCTGGGCTCGATTCTGTTCGGATTCAACCCCTCTGCCTCGATCCTCTCCATTATGGCTATCAGTCGCTCCTTCCTTTCAGGGTGCTCGTGGGTCTCGTGCATGAGATAGACGGGGTGGTAAACGATGGATGTCATACAGCTGTTGTATATCTGCATGGCGTTAAAATGCTTTTCTTGTTATGCGGTCAACCAGAGCGCAGCTTGCATCACTTGCACCAAAAACATTCAACCCTATCGCATACCATGCAACCGAGAACCTGTTCTCCGAAGTCTGGGATTCGTGGAGATAACATGATCTCTGCTCTTATCCATCTGATGACTTGCTCGAAGAGGCAGCAGTCATGCTATGCGCTCGTTTCGACTTATCCTCGACTGCGTCGAAGGCCTGGCAAGCGGATGGGCGCATTAGGCAACCTCCCTCATTGGTCATCGGTTAAGGATTTTATGTAAATATATTGACCACTAAATTTGACAAATTGAGACCGTGCCAGATTGGAGAGGTTGATTCAAATCGACCGCTTGTGGACTTGAGTCCTGATAGCAGTACCGAGGCGAGATAAGACTATTAAGTCCAATTTTACACATGTCGATCTTAACCGATGACGCATGCAACCTCCCTGCATGGCCTCCAAGTTGCTGAAAACATGAGAGTGATGATCCCAACTGGAGTAGAATGACTCAGCACATGAATCTTCACAAATCATCGAATACGAGATCCAGGATCTCCATTTCGGTGCTTTTCTGTAGAATGCGGGTTTCACAGGAACAGCCCCTCAGAGACCAGCGGCCTTCACAAAACACCTCACGAATCCTGCAATCGGGAATCAGCGTGCACCTGCATGATACCACATGACCCCCACACAAGGCCGCATGCATTCATGGTCTCACTGATACGCTGATTAGACTGAGAACTGCCCACACATCTCGATGCTTTCCCACAAGGCCGTATGCGTCATGATCTCAGCGATACGAGCACATGACTCCAGGAGACCACCGGTGGAGTTCAGGATCAAGGAGCGTGCTGTTCGATATGCACAGCACGGTACAAGGACCAAAAAGGATATAATAGGGAAATACTCTATCACTACGCTATAATTCCCATCAAAGGGGGAATTTATGGAGGGTGATGAAGCTATAAGTCTGTGAGGCTGATGCTACAGGGTCTCTGCAGTGCATTCCCTGTATGGCATATTCCAGACTTTGCTGGGGCAATAGTTTTAAGAATAATCAGACTGTATGTTGCAAAATAATCCGATATGGGAAGATAGGAGGTTAAAAGATGAATAAGACTGCAATAATGATTACAGCGCTGGTAGCGGTACTAGCGACAGCGATGGTAGTCGGCGCAGTCGATAGGGTCGAGATCCGTGGTGCTGTTCAGGAGGTCAAGGATGGTGCAACAGTCACCTGGGATCCGCAGAACTTCGCCGGCTTCTACTACGACATCGATGACGGCATCGGCAACGAGCAGATCACAATGACAATCACGGGCAACAAGCTCGAGGAGCCAAACGGTGTCAAGTACACAACCA
>JARYLI010000006.1 GCA_029907715.1 Methanothrix sp. | reverse complement strand
GTTCAGCAAAGATAACGCCAGAGCAAAACTCAAACGACACTACAATATGATTAAAAATTAATGTTACTGAGCACTAGTTCACAGCACGGTCCCCCGGAGAGATTATGAACATTGACGGGGAATACTGTAAAGGACATGACCCGAACCGGAACCGCGGATCTCCCGCTCCATGATGGCAGAGCGCCACCATGGCTCTTCAGGAGGATGCGACTCCTCGCTGGCGAGATAGCCAGGGCGATCATATATGAATATGACGAGAGGGAGCTCCTCCGCAGGATCTCGGATCCATTCTGGTTCCAGGCGTTCTCCTGCGTCCTAGGGTTTGACTGGCATTCATCAGGCACGACAACCACGACCACAGGAGCGCTCAGGGCATCTCTCCGACCGGAGGATGGTGTGGTTGTGGCGGGAGGGAAGGGTGCAGCATCTCTGAACACCCCTGAGGAGATCCTGCGCTACGGGGAGATCTTCTCGCTCCCGGATAGAAAGATCGAGGAGCTCATAAGGGCGAGCAGGCTCTCGGCGAAGGTTGATAACGCCCTAGTGCAGGACGGTTACCGGCTTTACCACCATGCGTTCATACTGACATCGAACGGCGACTGGGCTGTGGTCCAGCAGGGGATGAACGAGAGATACGCGCGCAGGTACCACTGGCTTTCCGATGGTTTGGACAGCATGATCGAGGAGCCGCACACAGCGATATGCACACAGCGTCTCGAATCCAGGGTGCTGGACCTCACATCGAGGGAGAGCAGGGAGAACAGGCAGGCCACGCTCGATCTCGTCAGGGACGGCCCTGCTCATATAAGGAGGTACACAGCACAGCGGAGCCTGGAGGATTTTCCGCAGGCTCTGAGGATGCCTGCGAGGCATGAGATCCTTCCTGTGGACCTCGGCAGAGATGGCCTCAGGATCCTGCAGGCTGCATATGAGCTGCAGCCAGCAAGTTACGAAGAGCTGATATCGCTCAGGGGGATGGGCCCGAAGAGGATTCGCGCCCTCTCCCTGATATCAGAGCTGATTTTCGGGGCACCGCCGAGCTGGAGGGACCCCGCGAGGTACAGCTTCGCCCACGGCGGGAAGGACGGACATCCATATCCGGTGGACAGGGAGAACTACGATCGCAGCATAGAGCATCTCAGAGAGGCGCTTCAGGAGGCGAAGCTGGGCGATAAGGAGAGGTACGAGGCGATGAAGCGGCTCTCAGGATTTATCAGCAGATCGGGTTCTGGGTGAATTTATGGCCAGAGATCAAAGGGATTACTACTACAGGAAGGCGAAGGAGGAGGGCTACCGGGCGAGGTCAGCTTACAAGCTGAAGCAGATAAACGCCAAGTTTCATCTCATCCGGAAGGGTTCCAAAGTTGTCGACCTGGGGGCAGCACCCGGCGGCTGGCTGCAGGTAGCGAGGGCGCTCTCCGGAGGCACCGTTGTCGGCGTTGATCTGGAGAGAATAGAGCCTTTCGAGGGAGTTATCACTATACAGGGGGACATCACGAAGGAGGAGACACTGGAGCAGATCGCAGCTGCTCTCGGGGGGCAGGCGGACGTTGTGATATCAGATGCTGCTCCGAACCTCACAGGGATATGGGATGTGGATCACGCCAGATCGATAGATCTCTCCAGGGCAGCACTCAGGATAGCGAAGCGTCTTCTGCGGCCCGGAGGCAGCTTTCTAGTGAAGGTCTTCCAGGGAGATATGTTCGACGATTACATCGGAGAGGTAAAGCGCGAGTTCAGCTCGGTGCACTTCTACACACCACCTGCATCCAGAAAGGAGAGCGCTGAGATCTACGTCATCGGGAAGAAGCTGCTCAGCGCGCCTGTGAGAACCGGTGAGGTCTATGAAGTCACGATAGATTCCACAGGACGTACAGGCGACGGCATAGCAATGATCAGAGGCTTCGCTGTGATCGTGAAGAACGCCTCGCCGGGGGAGAGGCTCAGGATAAAGATAGGAGACGTCAAGCAGAGGTTCGCATTCGCATCAATTGTGGAGAGGCTTTGATTGTGCGAATATGCTCAATACTATGAGCGAGCAAGAGTCACTAATACTGCTAATCTCGGCAGGCATGGCAGTGTGCCGAAATTGCTGTAATTTCGGAGGCACCCTGTATCCAGCAATCATCACTCTTCGTCCATGGATAGATACCTTTTGCCTGTAATCCACCCTTCGTTTATGTTGATCATGATGCAACCTGCTAATCTCAGAAGAGACTGATCGCTTGGGAATGCGCCAACAGGTCTGCTTCTGCGTTTCATCTCTTTATTGATGCGCTCGATGATGTTTGCTGTGCGTAACCTTCTCCAGTGCGACTGCGGATAAGCCTTATAGTTCCAGAGGTCGAACCCGAACTTATCGATAGTCTCTGAAGCATTTGAGTATCCCTGGTTTCTGAGTTCGACAGCCAGGTTTTGAGTTTTTGTCTCGTCATCCAGTGCATCTTTGAGTTTTTGAGCGATTGAGGGTCTATCCCGCTTGGGTATGCTTCCCAGTACTGCCCTTGAGAAGTGGACATGGCAGTACTGCCATGAAGCCCCTGGGAATGAGGATTCCACTGCTTTTTGGATACCCTTACGCTCTTATGTGCTTGGCAATTTGTGGGTCGTACAATGTGGTTGCTGAACGCACTTATTCATTCACCAGGGATGCATAGCAGAACCAGTACTTCTATGGGTAAGTTATCATATGGATAAGAGCGTACCCTTATGCGCATCTGATACCACCAGCTCAACGCCCTCCAGGCCTCTATCCTTAAGACTGCGAAATAGTGTTGACCAGAACCCGGCGTCTTCCGATTCTGCTATGCTGGCGCCCAGGTCCAAGCATCTCGCGCAGACCATCTTCGCGAACTCCCGCGACAATCAGAAGTGCTCTGGTCTTATACTGGGCACCCCCTCTCACCTTGAAATATGTCGCATCCACAAACAGGTAGCGTATTCCAGTTTCAATCGGCCTCTTGAGAAACTCATCGACCTTCTCATCCAGTATCCTGCACAGCCGGGAGACCTCAGAAGCTGACAGACTATTCAGACCAAAGCTTCTGACCAGATCCTCCATTCTACGAGTTGAAACACCTTGAATGTACGATTCCGCTACACTCATGAGCAAAGCCTGCTCTACGCGGGAGTATCTCTCAAATACCCTGGATTCAAATGGAAATTCTCTGAACTGAGGTTTATCAAGAGTTATTTCACCAGCTAGACTCTTCAAAGTTCGCGGTCTCGTCCCGTTTCGGTGCGCCTTCCTTTCAGGAGTGCGCTCGTATGGCAGCGCACCGATCTGCTGATAGGCCTCGTATTGCATCACCGCTCTCAGAAACTCGGTGATAACCTGCCTCAGCCCGCTGTTCGGATCGACAAGATAATTTATTATCGGCTCGAATTGATCCATGCCCTGTCTCCTCCTTGATTTTGGAACATCTCAAGTCAGGATACAGGGCATATTACATACTTTGAATAGATCCAGTTGCTGTCACAACTCCAACAGCAAACTCCGATCGTCGGGATTCTCTACCATACTTTTACAGCAATTTCGGCACACTGCCGTCGCAAGAGCTCGGAATATATCTCGTTTACCTGCCACCGTATTCTCCTGATCCGAATCCAATAGAGTTCATATGGAAATCAATAAAAAGGCTGCTATCTGTTACATTTGTCAAAAACCTGGAAGACGCAAAAAGAGTCATCCCAGAGGGTTGGTCCAGATTCGCACACTCCATGAGCTACGCCAGATCATGGATACAACGGTTCCCCGGAGCAACAGGTTATACACAGTTATGCGGATAACTATAGATAACTTGCTCGGATTGCAATCATCCACAAGTACAGCTGTGTTACACTTTCCAGGCTGGGGAATGGCACTGCATGAAATGCTAAACTTTTGCTTCGATCACGCTCTCCGACTCTGCTATGAACCTCTCCACGAGCTCTCTGGCCACCTCGTCCGGGTACTGCACAGGGGGGTGCTTCATCGTGTAGGATGAGATCTCCAGGAGGGGTCCACCGATTCCTCTCTCGATCGCAAGCTTGCATACCCTTATCGCATCAATTGTGCAGCCTGCGCTGTTGGGCGAATCCTCTACGGACAGCCTGAGCTCCAGATTTATGGGAACGTCCCCGAAGATCCTCCCCTCCATCCGCAGGAAGCATACCTTGTTGTCCTTCTGCCATGGTATATAATCACACGGCCCTATGTGTATGTTCTCAGGATCAAGAGGTGCATCCAGAACAGACTGAACAGCCTCCGTCTTGGATATCTTCTTCGATCTCAGCCGATCCCTGCTGAGCATGTTCAGGAAGTCTGTGTTTCCGCCGACGTTGAGCTGATAGGTCCTGTCGAGCCGGCAGCCGCGGTCCATGAAGAGCTTTGCCAGCGTTCTGTGGACTATTGTGGCACCGATCTGCGATTTTATGTCGTCTCCGACCACAGGGATGCCCCTCTCCTGGAACCGCATGGCCCATTCCCTGTCGGATGCTATGAACACGGGCATGCAGTTGATGAAGGCCACGCCAGCGTCCAGGGCAGCCTGCGCATAGAACCTTGTGGCTCTCTCAGATCCCACCGGCATGTAGTTTATCAGTATCTCAGCGCCGCTCTCCTCAAGCTCCCTTCGGACATCACACGGTGGCTGATCGGACACGACAAATGTGCTCTCCTCCGGGTATTCCATCATGTGCGGCGCCACACCATCCAGCACCGGCCCCATCATGACCTCGACACCCTTGTACGGGACATCCGGATAGAATACCTTGGTGCAGTTCGGCCTGGCAAATATGGCCTCGCTGATATCACGACCCACCTTCCTGGCATCGATGTCAAAAGCTGCCACAACGTCTATATCTCCTGGCCTGTAACCGCAGATGTCGTAGTGCATGAGGCCGACGCACTCCTCTGCGCTCCTGTTTTTGTAATACTCAATGCCCTGGATCAGAGAGCTCGCGCAGTTGCCCACCCCTGCTACTGCCAATCTAATCTTTTTCAATATCTATTCCCCTCCTGGAATCCCTGGAAGCTGGAACTCTGAGACCGGTTCACGCTATTTAGGTAGACGTATATAACTCTATATGATGTATAGCTCGCCGGATCCTTTTATAGGTTGAGTATCGGCCCAAGAAGATCCTTCAGCGCCTTCTCGAGATTTGCCCTCATTGATGGCATGTCAGATGGGCTGTACGGTAGCGTGTGTCCAGGGAATGCTACACGCTCTCCCTCCATGTGGATTATCAGAGCGGGTTTACCAACTGCATGTGCCATCCCCAGGCCATACATGACATCAGCGTCTCTATCTGTGAGATCTGCGACGACCAGTCTTGAACTGCAGATAGCACGCCATGCCTGCCTGAGCGAGATGTCTGTCCCTGTTATGCCTCTGAGCATTATCGGCTGCACCCTGAGATTATAGAGGGCCTCCGCGACCTCATTGTATACATCCTGTCCTCCTTCAGGAGAGAGAACCGCGCAGCTGTTCTCCAGGACGTATGGCACAGGTCCGAAGGCAGGCCGCAGTCTGAGCATGCTGAGCATGCCCATGAAGCGGAGGAACTCAGAATCGACATGCTCTTCGGCCATCTTTCTTAGGGCATCTGCGCGATCCGCAGCTGGCATATCAAGCAGATCCGCAGGGAACTGCAGCAGGAAGGGGTCCTCGAAGCCGAACTCCCAGCTCGCCTTGGACAGAGCCTGATCTGCAGCAAGCTCGATGTGCTCTGCTGAGATGTACATCGATGAGAGGTTGTTCGGCCTGAACTGCGCGATGACAAGAAGCTTGCTGCGGTCCAGAACAACCACGATGCTGCATGGCAGGGACGATCGCGCAATCCCGCGCTGCAGATGTCTTGAATCTGAGATCTCATTGACGAAGCTGACGAACTCATCGAGAAGAGCATCAACCTTCTCCTGCGTCTCAAGCGGCATCGTACCGCCTTTCGTTCTCATGCCCCTGTGGATCATAATTTCTAGCAGAGCATTTTAGGTATATGAAGCTGCCACACAGATGCCGATAGGGATCACCGCGCCAGCTGCTCCGGGCCTGAAGACCGGTGCCTGTCCCTGGCGCCACATGGAGGGCCCCACGTGCCCGAGACAACAGGCCGGTTGAGATCCTGCAGGGCCGAGCTCCGAAGAGCGGCAATCCGAAAGCACCTGGCCTCAAATGCGGTTTCAGTATCCGCATTGCTGCGGATTCAGCGCTGTATCTGCTATACCCAGATACAGCAGCTGCTTTGGTAGCTGCCGGCATCGATACCTCTCCTCATTTCCCTGTAAAACGTTTCTCCCGAATGGAGCTCTTATAGGAGAGATCCTGTACGATGGAAAGAACATCTACGCCTGGAAACCGTTACTTCGGAATGGAGGGTCTTACAGGTCGGTGGCATCTGAAAGAATGTTGTGCATGCAAGAACGTAAATCTCATGGATGGGACACACTCCTCCCGCCTGAAGGGTTTCCGCTACATCTCAGGTGGTTCTATGAATCCTCAAGAAGATGCGCGTTCACAGCCCGCACATCGCAAAACCGGGGTGGTCGATCTTGGATGTTGTGATCAGGCGCTCAAAACGCAGGCAGAAGACGATTGAGATAAGGCTCAAGGGGAACAGGATAGAGGTTCTGGCCCCGGCTGATATCTCCGATAAAGATCTCGACGCGCACATCGCCAGGTTCAGGAGCCGGGTGGAGAGGAGGAGATCGAGAGACGACTCCCATCTGGAGCAGAGGGCCATGCAGCTCAACATGAAGTACCTTGGAGGTGCTGTCTCCTGGAAGAGCATCTCGTACTCAGATAGAATGGAGAAGCGATATGGATCCTGCACACCATCTGATGGCACGATAAGGATAAGCTCCCGGCTCAGAGGTATGCCGGTCTGGGTGGAGGATTATGTGATCATTCACGAGCTCGCACACATGATCGAGCCGAACCACGGGCCGCGCTTCAGGTCGCTGGTGAACAGATATCCGCTGGCGGAGAGGGCTCGCGGATTCCTGATGGCGATGGATATGTGCAGGAGAAAGACAGTGCAAACATAAGGAATTGTGCCACTGGACTGCGATTCTGAGAGACCGTTCGATGAATCGAGACCACGTCCTGTGCGGGATCGATACCATGAAAGAGACCACTCAGAAAAATCAAATGTGAATAATTGCAATAGCGCCGCCAACAGGGCTCGAACCTGTGACATTCTGGTATCTGCCGGATTAACAGCCAGACACTCTACCAGCTGAGTTATGGCGGCCCGCTCATATCCGTATCCACATCATCCATTTAAGCTTTACCATGAAAGCATGGGACCTGCCCGAATAAGATAAAAACCAGAACTGAGCATAAAATTGAGACGCTCTTATGTATTCAGCAACTTGAAGTACATGCATACTGGTTGCTGAATGCACTCATTCGCTCGCCACGAGCGCACAGCGTGACTGGTGCCTCTTCGGGCAAGTTATCAGATGGATAAGAGCGATAATGCTATTCGGACAGGTCCGAAAGTTTATAGGAATCCTCAGAATAAGTGATCTGGATAGGCGCCTGGAATCGATGCCATGCATCTATATACAGAATATAGACAAGGTCTTTATGCAGCACACCGATTTCTGGGATTGTATGAGTGTCTTGCATCCCGCTATGAGAAGACTGCCCGAGAGGATAATAGAGTCCATGCTCCTGATTACAGCAGTGACTTCCATCGCTCTCATGATTCTCATTTTCGCATACCTGATACGAGAGAGTCTGCCTGCGGTCTATGAGGTTGGGGTGCTGAACCTCGTCCTGGGCGGGAAATGGCACTCCTCGGGAAACATCTTCGGGATGCGCCCGCTGATAGTCGACACACTGCTGGTCGCAGTTCTCGCTCTGGCGATAAACATGGCGGTGGGCATACCCCTTGCAATATATCTCGCGGAGCTCTCCGGCCCCAGGAGCAGAGCTGTGCTGAAGCCGGCTGTGGAGCTGCTCGCCGGGGTGCCATCGATCGTGTACGGATTTCTCGGAATCATAATCCTCGTGCCGTACCTGGGGAACACCTTCGATATGCTCACAGGCAGATCGATACTTGCCGGCGCAATACTTCTTGGGATAATGTTCATACCGTCCATAACGACCATATGCGAGGATGCGCTGAGGGCAGTTCCGACCGAGTTCAAGGAGGGCTCGATGGCTCTCGGAGCTACGAGATGGCAGACGATAAGGCATGTTGTGCTTCCAGCAGCATCGTCCGGCATAACGGCAGCCGTGCTTCTGAACATAGGCAACATCATCGGCGAGACCATGGCTGTACTTCTGGTGGTTGGAAACATCGCCAGGATACCCACACCGATATACGATGTCTTCGATCGTGGTGCGACGTTCACCTCTGTCATAGCCGGGGAGATGGGCGAGGTGGCACATGGCTCTCTGCACTACCACGCGCTCTTTGCTGTGGGGCTGATGCTTCTCATAATAGTATCGATACTGAGCGTGATAGGAGATCTCGCTCGCGAGCGCATCAGGAGGAGGTTCGGTGGCTACTGATAAAAGAACAGAAGCGCTCACAGCCGCAGGCGCGATCCTGCTCCTCTCATCGCTGATCGCACTTCTGATACAGCCACCGCTTCAGATTCTGCTGTTGCTCTGGAGATCTCTTCTGGCAGTTGCTGTGTTCATGCACATTCTGCAGGCCCGCAGGCTGAGCACCAGAAACGCGATGGTTTTGTGCATTGATGCACTGATTCTCATCGCGATTGAAATCTTTCTTCTCTTTCTACACCCTGATCTCGTCATCAGCCCATCGAACCTCGGGGCCTCGTTCAGCTACAGGCTCCTCGCGCCTTCAGCTGCATTCATAGCGGGCGTTTTGGTGTTAAAAGATGCAATCAACATGCTCTACGGGTTTGGCGCAAAAGCGAGAGAGGTTCTGGCATTCACGCTCATCAGAGGCTCGGCGGTGCTGGCCATTCTGATACTTGGCGGCATATTCTCAGCGATTCTTTACAACGGCATTGGTGCCATAAGCATCGAATTTCTGACAGAACCGCACAGAAACCTCGGGCAGGAGGGCGGCATTGTGACTTGCATTGAGGGCACGATGTGGCTTGTCCTGGGCGCCATGCTGGTATCAGCTCCGCTTGGCATTGGCGCTGGAATATATCTGAACGAGTACTCGAGGAGTCACACGCTCAACCGTATGATCACGATATCTATAAGCTGCCTCAACGGCGTTCCATCTGTGGTCTACGGTCTCTTTGGTCTCGCATTTCTCGTCTCCACGGTCGGAATCTCCCTACTTGCTGGATCTGTGATACTGGGTCTCATGAACCTGCCCACGATAATCCTGACGACACAGGAGGCGCTGAAATCTGTCCCCGACTCGCTTCGGGAGGGAAGCGTGGCTCTGGGGGCCACAAAGTGGCAGACGATCATGAGGATAGTCATTCCATCAGCGCTTCCTGGCATACTCACAGGCCTGATAATCGGCGTGGCCAGGGCCGCTGGAGAGACCGCTCCGATCATGTGGACCGCCGTAACATTCACCCCAGTTTATGTGGATAAGGTCTACGGCGTGGTTCCGGATGTGTATCAGCCTGTGAACAACCTGTGCTACCATCTTCTACAGCTGATATACTTCCTCGGGGCGTGGGATGTCGAGAAAAGGGCCTGGGGCACGGCTCTGGTTCTGATGGGCCTTGTGCTGGCGATGAACTTCCTGGCGATAGTTGTAAGAAACCACTACAGAAAGAAGGTAAGGTGGTAGGTGCTGCAGCCCTGATACACCCCGGTTCCCCCTGCTCAGAGCGATGCTGCGCCCATCACGGCGCGCACAACTTTGACCTCCGAGCCTCGCCGGATGCGTGCCAGGCGAAAAACGCTCTCGAGGAGCACATCCTGGCCGTTCCTGTCAGAGCTGCAGCAAAAGACAATTGTAGTCATTAATACTTATAGATTTTGGTCGGCGTGCTGTGCGAACAATTGAGACCCAAAGGGTCGAACGCTGTCGATTTTTACTATAATTGCAATTTGTATGAATTGGGTCTCTGCTATAGGATTCTCAGGCATTATTCAACACAGCAGGTCGGTGGGAACCAGAACTCTGCATACCGGATTCAAACGCTCCTGGGTGAGATGCCTGCGTATCTCTCTCCCACCTGGAAGTTTGCGCCCTGCAGCTCCCCATCACGCTCATAGAAGGACAACTCTGAGCACGCCTCCCACCATCGCAGCTGCAACCAGGCGGAAAACCAGAGCTCTGATTGTATCATAAGCTCCGAGCTCCTTCATCAGCACTGTCAGGGTTGCGACACATGGGAAGTACATCGCGAGCACAACAGACGCTATGACAAGCTGCTCCGGCGAGAGGCCCAGCGGGACGAACATGCCTATGCCGATATCCTTTCTGAGGAAGCCCAGAATGAGGGCAGTCGCAGCCTCCTCCGGCAGGCCGAGAATGCCTGAGACAATCGGCCTCGCCAGCTCCCCGATGCTCCTCATGAGACCTGTGATCTCGAAGATGTTCATCACAACTATGCCGATTCCTATGTATGGAACAGCCTCAAGTATGAACGTCCTGATGCGCAGAAACGTCTTCTTCAGCAGCGCACCAGGCACAGGCATCCTGTACTGAGGGATCTCCATGAATATCTCAGGTGACTCCTCCCGGATCAGTCTGTGGAGAATCATGCCAGAGATGATGAATACTGTGAGGAGGGTTGCATAGACTGCGAAGATGTATTGCAGGCCGTATGGGGCAAGGATCCCGAATACCATCGCGGTCTGCGATGCGCAGGGTATGCTCATCGTCATGAGCGTCGCAGCGAGAAAGCGCTGCTTCGACGACTCCAGAACGCGCAGCCCCAGGACTCCAGGAACGCTGCAGCCCATCCCGAGCACGCACGGTATTATCGCAGCACCGTGGAGACCGAGCCTGTGCATGAGAGCGTCCATGAGCACGCTCACCCTGGGGAGATACCCCAGGTCCTCGAGGAATCCAAGCACCAGATAGAAGGGTATCAGGAACGGGAGGACGATGCCAAATGGTATGTAGAGTCCTGTTGTTAGAAGGCCAAAAGACTCAAGCAGCTCTGGTGATCTCCCCACAAGGATGTCATGCGCGAAACCCGATGTGTATCTGTCAGCCATGGCGAAGATCCAGTAGCTGTACCTGACGAAGAGAGGATCGCTCACCCTGTCCATGAAGAGCTCTCCGGCCCCCACTATCAGGCTGAACGAGAGATAGAGCACCATGAGCGCCACGGGTATTCCGGTCCACGGTCGTATCGTGAGATCCTCCAGCCGCTCGAGGTGAGATGGATGGCGGTGGTGGACCTTCTGCACCCTCGATACGATCTCACCAACCCTCTGCCATCTCTCTGCGGGATCTAGGCTCAACACAGGTGGTCTTGAGCCCATCGAGCTCCCGATCGCCTCGACGAGATCGCGTATACCCAGGCCGCTGGCAGCAACAGTGGGCACGACCTTTATGCCCAGCTCATCCGAGAGCCTCTCGACGTCTATCTCGAGACCCTTCCTTACAGCCACATCCCAGAGGTTGAGGGCGACGACCATCGGGATCCCGCGCTCCTGCAGCTCGAGGGTGAGATTCAGGTTTCTCTCCAGGTTTGTCGCGTCCACAACGTTGACTATGAGATCTGCGCCCTGCTCGAGTATGAGATTCGCGACCTCCTCCGCCTTTGAGCTTGGATCCAGTGAATACACACCAGGCACATCTATCAGAGCAGCGCTCCTTCCCAGCACATTTATGCTGCCCTCTGTATAGCCCACAGTTGTTCCTGGATAGTTCGAGGAGATGGCATCAGCTCCTGTCAGCCTCGAGAATATCACGCTCTTGCCCACATTCGGGTTGCCCATGAGGAGGATCTTGAGCGGCCTCTCTTCCTGCATATGATCTGAGACTCCGGACGGGAGGTTATCGAACAAAAAGATATAGCTTCCCTGAGAGGCCTGAATAGACACGGATGACCTACGACCACAGGGAGCATGCGGGAAACGCAGGCGATCTCTGGAAGCACTTTCTGCTATCAGAGGCAGCTGCGTATCTTCTCTCCCGTTCAGCTCTGGCTTACGCAGAATCGCACGCCGGGTACCTGGAGTACGGGCTTGATACCGGTGGGGAATGGAGGTGGGGCATAGGGAGGTGCTGGCATGTGAGATCATGGATCAAGAGCCCGTACTTCTCGGTTCTGGAGGAGATGAACGGGGATCAGCTCCTGCGGTACCCTGGCTCAGCACAGCTCGTCCTGAGGCTCGGCAGAGCTTTCGGGCGGAAGGTCACGGCAGAGCTCTGGGATATCAGCAGGGATGTCGAAAAGAGCTGGCGCAGCTGTCCCGATGTGCATTTCCATCTGGGTGACGGCTTCTCCGGCGTCATGGATCTCCTGAAGAGAGGAGATCCAGGGCTTCTGCTCATCGACCCGCCCTCCCCTGAGGATCACGGGAGGGCCATCGAGCTTTTAAAGGAGGCTGCAGATCGTGGATGGTCGGTGATGAGCTGGCACATCATGAACAGCGCGACTTTTCCTGAGGGCCTGGACCTGTATCCCCTGGAGTTTCACGAGGTGGGCCTTGAGGGCGGGAGGTGGCCGGGCTGCATCGTGGCCGTATCATCCGGTGATGAACATCTCAGGAGGCACGTCAGACTTCGCGCCAGGGAATTCATATCCGCTCTGAGACGTCTGGTCGCAGGAGAGGGTGCGGTTTGAAGAACGCGCTCCGTGGAGGCACGCACCTGAACGAGCCGCCGCTGAACATTATGAGATCGGTGTGTTCGCTGAACGATGAGGGCGCAAGCTCCAAATCTCTGGAGTGCCGGTACGAAGGAAATAAATGGAAGATGGATTACGAGATGAAGACTGCTCACAGATTTCGATTGTATCCGACGGAGGATCAGGTTATTTGAGCCATGAATGATGCGGTCCGTGCCTCAGGGATATGCAAGAGCTTCAACACGCTGTTCCGGAGCAAAAAAGAGGTTCTCAGGGATATCAATCTCCTGATAGATGGGGAGGAGATATTCGGCATACTCGGTCCGAACGGCTCCGGGAAGACAACTCTGCTCTCGATATTCTCAACGCTCATCTACCCTGACAGGGGCGAGCTCACCATTCTGGGGATAGACGCGCGGAGGAAGACACACGAGGTCAGGAAGCTCATAAACATAAGCACAGGAAAGCCGAACTTTCCCTGGAGCCTTACAGTCAGGGAGAACCTGCGCCACTCAGGTATGCTCTACGGTCTCCATGGAAGAGAGCTCGAGAGGGCCGTGGACTGGTCGATGGAGAGCTTCGATCTATACCAGTATCAGGACACCCGGTTCGAGAACCTGTCGACCGGTGTGAAGCAGAGATTATCGCTTGCAAAGGCAATGCTGAACGGTCCGAAGCTTTTATTTCTGGATGAGCCGACGACCGGCCTGGATCCGCAGATGGCACAGAGGACGAGAGCGCTGGTCAGGAGAATTCACAGGGACATGGGCGTCTCTGTTGTCATGACCACCCACTACATGCCAGAGGCCGAGGATCTCTGCGGGATGATAGCGTTCCTGAAGGAGGGGCGCATAGTTGCCCAGGACACGCCGGCAAGGCTGAAGAGAAGCCTGAAGATAGGGGAGAGGTTGACGATAAGGTACAGGGGAGATGTAGACGCAAACGCCCTGCGGTCGATTCCTGGATTGATATCCGCAGATCTTTCAGCGGGCAGAGCGGATCTGGTCATCGATAAAAACGAGGCGACATTCAGCGGGGTCATGCGCACATTCCAAAGCGCTGAAATACTCGAGCTGGAGCTTGAAGAGCCGGATCTGGAGGATGTATTCATTGAGCTTGCAGGGTGAGATCAACAAGTGCCTCTCCGCGGCATACAAGAACTGGATAATATCCAAGAGGAACGTGTTCACGGTCTTCGAGCTCGTTTTCTGGCCTCTGATCAGCCTCCTCTCCATCGGTCTGATGACCAGGTTTTTGGGCGTGGAGGGGGAAAAAGTTGCGTTTCTGCTCGTGGGAGCGATCGGGCTGACGATCCTTCAGATATGTCAGATAGATGTCGCCTATGTTCTGCTGTTCGATATGTGGTCGAAGAGCATAAAGAACACGTTTGTCTCTCCTGTGCGTGGGTACCATCTTGTGCTCGGCGCCCTCCTCTTCGGGATGGTTCGTGGAACATTTGCATTCACGATACTTGTTGTCATCAGCAGAATCCTCTTCGGCTTTGATTTCCTCGCAGGAGGGATACACACAGTTTTGATATTTCTGGCAGGGGTCTTCGCAGTCTCAGCCATCATAGGGATGATAGTCTGCATCTCGATACTTCTCTTCGGTCAGAAGGCGGACGTCGCGGCGTGGAGCCTGAGCGGGGTGATAATGCTCATAAGCGGGATATACTATCCGGTCAGCGTTCTTCCGGAGCCGCTCCAGCTAATGGCACGTGCTGTGCCGCTGACGTATTTTCTGGAGTACTACAGATCTGCCTACGGTTTTGGGGATCACAATATCCTGACGGGAGCGGTGATGGTGGCCGGGTACATGATTGCAGGCCTGATCGCCCTTGAGATGACGATCGAGCGGGCCAGGAAGACGGGCATACTCCTGCGCCTCTCGGAGTGAGCGTCCGGGGAAACGTGGAGATCTTTACAGTTAGATCTTCTGAATTCCGGCACTCAGAGTGCCCGGTCATCACACGGCCAGAAATGCTTTTATAAAAATTGACAGTGTGACTATCATGAGAAAACTCGCCCTGATTGTGGTTGTATATGCAGCTCTGAGTGCTGCAGCTGCCACGCCGTACTTCAAGGTCATTGACGCGCCTGATGCGAGCATTCAGCCAAACACCACTATAACACTACCTGTAACCATACAGAACATAGGCGGTGACGGAGCGTATGCCAGGCTCGTGTTCAGAGGCCTGCCGCCCGGTATATCAGTCTCGAATGTGACGAGAGCCAGATGGGTCTATCCTGGCGGCCGGATGACTTTCAATGTGAACCTGTCCGCAGGAGATGTCCCTCCTGCAAATCATACGATAGAGGTCGGTATAGCTGCAAAGGGCTCCCCTCCAAACTACAGGAGCTTCCATCTGATCGTCGAGAACGTGAGCGAGGAGATAGAGATTGGTAAAGAGATGGCCGGAGAGCATCCTGAGACAAATAACGTGAGCCATGTCTCAGAGAGGCGGATTCCAGCAGCAGGTGCGCTGTGGTCGATGCTCGTGGTTGCAGCAGCGCGCATCATGAGATCCAGAAGACGGCGTTGATATTCATCGGTGGCACATGAGGGTCTCGGTGACTCAGCTGAGCAGCTGTGCATCCCGGAGATCTCGCAGAATGGACTGCAGTCTCATTTGATCCGCCAGTTGAGCGGGCCTCTCCCGGAAGAACGGTGCCTGCGCCGCGCCATATGATGCTCTGAGCAACCTTCATCTACCATGAAGACCATCTCCCATCAGATGTGCAGAGTGGCGCTGCTTCTGGTCGTCATGCTCTCTCTCATTCAGGGCTCATCAGCATGGGCGCACATCTCATACGGGACTGGAGAGGGTTCATCGCTCCACCCGGCGATGTACGGATTCAGGACTGATGATATGGTGGGGGTGTTCTCCATTGAGAAGAGGATCGTCCTTGCGGGCGGTGAGACATCGGATGGTGCGGAGGAGAGAGCGTCATACCCCCGCGACGCCAGGCTCGGACCCGATCTGCTGAACCTCACGCTCGAGCCGCGCGTGCTGAACGCCACCGTGGATGCGCTCAACATCTCGGTCACACTCTCCGGGATCGGAGCGTCTCCGCCGGCGATAAGGCTCGTCAGCCCATCCGGCGGGATGTCGGTTGAGGTGCAGCTGAACCAGACCGCGAGTTCGAGCACCAGAGGGGCCATCTACCGGGGAGACATCTGTATACCAGAAGACGCAGAGCCTGGGAGATGGCGGATATCATGGCTCAGAGCCTCTGATTCTCAGGGCCACAGCATTCTCCTCGGCGAGGATGAGCTGAATGCGATGGGCTTTCCCACATATATCGATGTGAATAGCAGAGGCAGCAGCCCGCTGCAGGGCTGAGTGAAGGTCAACTGCTCCGGCCTGCATGCCGGAGGACTTCACCCCCATACAAAGAGCAAACCCTGTGGAGAGGTTCAGCGTATCGATCTGCGCCTGGACAGCACCAGAAAATCCTCCTCCAGGGATATGCTGACCCCTCGCATCTCGAGCTCGGAGATCAGAGCGTCAAGTATATCCTCCATGGGGTTCTTTCTTCTGACCGCAACCCCTCTCCAGGCCTCGAAGAAGCCGGTGATCATGTTCTCCCCGAACTCCATTTCAGGATGCCTCACGACCAGCTCCT
This sequence comes from Methanothrix sp., assembly GCA_029907715.1. Classification (NCBI taxonomy): domain Archaea; kingdom Methanobacteriati; phylum Methanobacteriota; class Methanomicrobia; order Methanotrichales; family Methanotrichaceae; genus Methanothrix; species Methanothrix sp. Next base: position 100,336 of record JARYLI010000006.1, on the reverse strand, counting down.
CCTCCAAAGGCACGCCCAGCTCTTCTGCAGCCCTCTCCAGGAGCTCCAGGCAATCCGCAATGCACCACCTGCAGGATACATGCGCATCGCTCACCTCCAGCATCCAGCGCCTGCCATCAGCCACAATCTCATGTGAGATCGTGGGGGCTTCCATCGCAGAGATGATCGGCTCGAGCGCCCTTGCAGCCAGCGCAGCGATGCGATTCGAAATGTCCTTCATGGCCATTCATAGCAATATCTTTTTGGGTATATATTTTTGCGATACAGACCTTCTGAGCAGATCCTGGCGGCAGATCCTCGGATCGAAGAGCTGAACGAGATAGGATCAATGGCCTGTGACAGGAGATTCGCTGATCCGCCTCGACAGCGCTCGAGTGGGATGGAGACATCATGGGCGATGGCCTCTGACTGAATATCCGTGGATCCGCGGAGCCAATGCGCCTGGCCTGAACGAGCGGCTGAATGTATAGTATTCCGCATAAGTTGATATAATATCACATGTCACATAAAATCATCTAGGAAGTATGACATATCCAGTAGCTTTTAAATGGATTTACATGAAGTGGCGCAAAGAACTATAACGTCCTCCCACCTTCCAGACATGCGCTCAGGAGCGATATGTTCATCACCCTTCCGTGAATACTGGATGGTGATGGGCGAGCTGGCAGTTGTTCTTGATGTCGCAGGCACACTGCTCCGGATGTATCGTGTGGCCAATGATCTCATCCGCAGGAGGATCCTGGAGAGAATAGTGACAGCACAGCTCATAATAGAGAGGCCGGGGAGGGCGCTTGTCGTGCCTCAGATGGATCCGGGGGATGTCCGGAGATGCCCTGAGGACATGCATCTGCTCAGGCTGATAGAGCTGTGCTCAGAGGGCATAGAGATAAGCTGCTACAGCACACCGGTATCTCAACCGGATGTGCTTGAGGCGATAAGACGCTCAGATGCGACCGTCAGGGATCTCCTGGTGGCGCATGATGCTGTCAGGCAGAGATGCCCTGAGACGTACCACACAACTGGGATAATCGTTGACTCTGTGGATATGACAGTCCCGTACATTGTGAGCACAGGAGGTGTGCCGTTCCCTGGTGTCAAATCTGTTCTGGATGAGCTACGAGCTATGGGGGCGGATATCTACATAGCGTCCGGCGACAGCCCCAGGAGTCTGATCCATCTTGTCGATTACGGCATAGATCCTGAAAAATTATACTCTGTTGCCGATCCGATACGGAAGAAGGAGATCGTTAAGAGGCTCAAAGAGAATCACAGGGCTGTGGTGATGGTCGGCGATGGTCTCAACGATATCTATGCCCTGAAGGAGGCAGATCTCGGAGTGCTCACAGTCCAGCAGAATCCAGACCCACACCCCAGGCTGCTGGAGGTTGCGGATATCATGATAGGAGATATCCGTCAGCTTCCTGTTGCAGTGAAAGCATATATTTTGCGAACGGATGTGTGCGATCTCAGATCCGTATGATGGAATTGTTGATCAATTGCCTGTGCAGCTGAGCGATCTGCTCCCGGGCACAGGTACAGCGGGAACATCTCATGATCACATCCTTTATGGATCTCGGTAGTGGATTTGAATCAGCGAAGAGATTGATCCGAATTGCAGTACCCTGAGGAGATGCGTCATGAAGTTGACCGTTCACATCCTGTGGATCTCAGGAGTACACAGGGTACGCGACCCAGCAATGCGACCATGCCTTTCCAGCTCCGGGGGCTGGCATGGAATCTTGAATGTACAAACTCAGATCGGGCCGAGCAGATCGCTGCATCCCTGCCATCTCTCACGAAACCGCAGAGTATACATCGAAATCTATATATAGTAGCGTCTGTTTAAGAACAAATAATATTTTGCATCACCCAAACAAACTATACAAGTGATAGGTGTAAGCAGATGTTCGAAGAGCTTTTAGAGCTGTATAAAAATAAGGCCGCTGAGACTGAAAGGAAGCTGAAGGAAGAGCAGGCCATGATCGAGCTCATAACTGCCGTAAACAGACTGACGGAGAGTGTTGGGTCTGGAAGGGATGTCGAGCTGCTCGGCCGGCTGATCGATCAGGTGGACAGATTATCGAAAGAGGTTGCAGATCTTAAGACACAGCTTAGGGCGAGGCATGCCAGGGCCTCAAAGGATCTCGAGTACGGCGAGGGGCGTGCGATAGACAAGCATGCCAGGGCGCTGATAGAGATCATGAGCGAGAGGCCGGGGGACTACACCACTGCGGAGCTGGTGGACATGCTGGGTCTCAATAAAACGACGGTGATCACAGTGATGAAGCGTGCTGCCGAACTCGATCCCAAGCACGTCAGGCTCACACACGGCAAGCGCAGGAAGCTGACGCTGACATACGTGCCTGACGACTCGCTCGCATCCAATACCGGATCTGATATGAGTGATCGGGAGCGCATGAAGCTGGAGCTCATGGCCCTCACGTAGAGGGCTGACAGTTGTGCTACCGTAAACTTTCGGTCAGGTCAGAGTGTTCACAGACTTCCAGTGCATCTGGCCTTTATGTAGAAGGGCGTTGCATCTGTCGCCCTTGCTCTAACCCATTTTCCAATGTAGCTGGCACCATGGACCACGACTCCGGTGTAGTTCCTGGTCCTCCCCTTCATGGTGCCGGCTCTTCCATGCTCTGTGACCAGCACCTCCAGCTCGTGCCCTGTGTACCGGCTGTTCCGGAGCAGGGCGATCTCCTTCCAGAGCTCCGTCATCCTGCGTGACCTCTCCTTCTTTATCCTGTCCGGCATATCATGCATCATAGATGCGGGTGTGTGAGGTCTCTGTGAGTATCTTGTGACGTTCACCTTATCAGGCTGGGTTGCTGTTATCACATTCTCAGTCATTCTGAAGTCCTGATCCGTCTCTCCCGGGAAGCCGGTTATGACATCGGTCGCGAGCGAGATGTCCGGAAATCTCGATCTGAACTCACTCACGATGTGAACAAAATCACGCGATGTGTAGCCCCTCCCCATTCTCTCCAGAACCCTGTCGGATCCAGACTGGAGCGGAAGGTGGAGAAATCTGTACATCTTCTCGCTCCTGTACGAATCCAGGAGATCGTCGAGAATCCTCAGGACGGAGCCCGGGTTCATCATGCCCACCCGTATCATGAACGCTCCATCCATATCGGAGAGCAGATCGAGCAGCTCAGGAAGGGACGTGCTGATGTCGCATCCGTAAGCTCCGGCATCCTGGGATGCCAGCTGGATCTCAACAGCACCGCTATTTATGAGATGCCTGACATCGCTCTCTATTTCGCGCGGCTCTCTGCTTCTCAGAGGCCCCCTGGCCCTCTTTACTATGCAGTATGAGCATGCTCCGGGGCAGCCCTCTGAGATGGTGACAACGCCGCACAGGCTGCCGGGCAGGCACGGAATTGGACGATCCAGTTCCGGACTCTTTGATCTTCCAAGAGCATCAAGGACCTTCTCCATGCCGCCTCTGTTCAGAACGCCCACGGCCTCAAAACCCTCAATCAGCTCCGGAATGGCAGCAGGCAAACAGCCTGCAACTATCAGCCTTCTGCCTCTGAGCTCGCAGATCCGCCTGAGCATGTCCCGCTCTGTGCGCGATGTCACTGCACATGTATTGAGGATAACTACATCTGAATTATCGAGATCGCTCTCGAGGTGCCCGTGCGCGATCAGCAATCTCCTCAGCTCCATTGAGTTCCCGATATTCGCTGTGCAGCCGTGGGTCTCTATGCAGAACCGCATGCCACCACCTCAGAGATTCTGCTCGCCCTGCTGCCCTTTCGCTAGAGAATGCTCCCTTCTGACCTGGTATATGCCCACGATCACGCCCATGATCGCTGGGGCGAGGAAGAAACCGCCTATTCCGGCCACCATTGCCCCGCCCAGAAAAGAGAGTATGACGAGCAGCGGATGTATGGAGGAGCGTGCAGCCACAAGGTACGGCCGTATGATCAGCTCCGAGGGAAGGTAGATCAGGGCGGATGCGATGGCAAAGAACATGAGAGCCTCGGCCGGACCCAGGAGGATGTATCTGTATATCGATATCGGAACAATGACAGCCCATGCCGTCAGCACAGGCACCAGACCTGCTATGAAAACCAGGCTCGCCATCGCAAACGGCCTGGGGACATCGAATGCGTAGAAGACTATAGCCGAGATCACGCTTCCGACGATCGCGGTGTACATGCTGCCGAGAAATATGCCGCTCAGGATCCTGTCGATCCTCTCGAAATACGCCCTGTATGTGTCCAGGCTCTCCTCGGGGATTATGGTGAACCAGGACTCAACAAACCGCTCGCCGTCGCAGAGAAGGAAGTAGCATACAGGTATCGAGAGTACAAGATTTATTGCGAGCAGGATCACTCTCCTGCCGTAATCGAAGAGTGGCATCCTCGCAGCGAGGTCTGCCATGAAGCTGAGAACGTTCTGCAGGCTTCCTGTGATGAGCGTGTATATCTCCTCAGGGATCTCGAGGCCTGATATGGTGCTGCTCATCTCCCTCGCTATGCTCCCCTGGTTCTGGGCGATCCACATGAACAGGTTCGCTATCTCCATAACCCCCAGGATCAGAACGAGTGAGATCGGCACTATTATCCATATGGAGGCTATGGCTGAGCCGAGGCGTTTCCTGGCTCCGAACATATCACGTATCGGCCTTCCTATGTATGCGAAGACCGTGCCGAGGATGATGCCATCCATGAGGGGGAACATGAAGTAGGCTATGGCGATGAGCGCTACGATAAGCACAGCCATCATCCAGCCACGCCTGATGTTCAAGGTCTCACTGCTTTACCCAGAATGCCAAACTGTAAAAATCTTTCCAGATGGGGCAGGGACAGCAGGCCACTTCTGTTGAGATCACAGCCATCTTTGATCATGCTTCAGGAGGCTCAGTTGCTCTCGTTGATCGCCATCCTGCGTTCGTATGCGCCTGTCTCGGCTCTTCTGGCGCTCATCTCAGCGGATTCGGCCATTGATCTCGCGATGCTGGCGTTCTCGGATGCGTAAACCGCCATGAGTCTTGTCAGGTTGTAGATCGAGAGGACCTGAGATCTCACGCTCTCGGTCTCATTGAGCACCACTCTGCATTCATATGCGCCTGTCTCGGCTCTTCTGGCGCTCATCTCAGCGGATTCGGCCATTGATCTCGCGATGCTGGCGTTCTCGGACGCGTAAACCGCCATGAGTCTTGTCAGGTTGTAGATCGAGAGGGTATCATCCCGTGCTCTCTCCACCTCAGAGAGCAGTGATTCCGCCTGATGTATCATTGCTCCAGGGCTCAGCGCCATCACCTGCGGGGATGCAGGCGCTGCAAATCCCCTCGTACCGAATGAGGGGACATAACCAGGAGACCTCGCTCCCACATCGAGATTCACCACATCCTCATTGGCGCCACGACCGAGCCAGAGAGGCTCCTGGGCGTGATAGACGGGAAGCAGCATCAGAGCCATCAGAACAATCAGAACAACGAGGGGCAGACGTCCATACACTCATATCACCTCTTTTGTAACACGAAGTAAACCGTTGTTGTGTCAGTATGTAGCATTATTTAAATACTTTTCCAGAAGGCGGGGGATCAGTCCGGGACTTGGGATCCAGATAACCACCAGTCTCATCCTGGTGATTTGCGGATCGATGATCTCGCGAGGATTCCTGTTAACCTCCTGTTAGGGGATCTCTGAATGCCGATGCATGAGTTTATCAAAGAAGCTTTCTACTAAACAGCTGGGTTTTAGGAATCCTCTCGCATAAGATGTGGAGATGGTTTATGCTGGTTTGCCTGCGAGAGCTCGAACATGCTCAATATGTGAGGTAAATTGCCCTCTTGGCGGATTTCTGGATAAACGACTATGGCCGATGATAGGGCCACACTTGATCAGTAACTCAAGTAAGCTCACGATATTGAGCAAATACGAGAGCTCGTCTCTCCGCGGTTCGACACAGGAGCAGTCTTTTATCACATGCGGAGGTTTTCAATGGTACAGCTACACGATCGTCGCAAGGGGATGGTTATATATCGAAATCTGCAATCTACTTGCATCATTAGCATCATGGATATCACCCGAAAGGAGGGGATATGCTTTGAGGATTGGAGATGTGCTGAAGGTGATCATTGGCATTCTGGTGGTCATCACTGGAATATGGACCATGGCAGACCCTGCATGGTCTGGGCACAACAGCTGGATGTACGGTCTGAACTGGTGGTCTTACACAGCAGACATCATCAGGGGATCCATCGGTCCGCTTCTGATCCTGGTGGGGATGGTAATCGTATGGATCGCGTATGAGGAATCGAAGGTCTAGACCTTCGGCTGGCCAAGGCGCTTCATGAGCTTCTTCACATTCATACGCCCCATACCCCCTCTCATTCCTTTTATGGCCTTCTGCATTGCAGCATGCGATTTCAGAAGCTCCTTGACCAGCTCGGGCCGCGTGCCGCTTCCGCGCGCGATTCTCTTTATCCTGCTGGCGTTTATTATCTTTGGATCCTCAAGCTCCTCCTCAGTCATGGAGTCCATGATGAACCTGTATGCGTCGAGTCTCTCCTTTGTGACCTGATACTCTTTATCGGAGAGCTCGATGCCCATTCCGCCGATCGGGAGCATCTGCATTATCTGCTTCAGCGGCCCCATCTTGTTCATGGCCTCAAGCTGCTTGTACATATCCTTCAGGGTGAACTTGCCCTTCATCATCGCATCGACATCGACGTCGCTCTCGATCTGCACCTCCTGGGCCTTCTCGATCAACCCCTTGATGTCGCCCATGCCGAGAAGGCGTGATATGAACCTGTCAGCCTCGAACTTCTCCAGGTCGGCTGCGGTCTCGCCAACGCCTATGAATGCGACGGACGTCTTCGTCTCAGCGACCGCGCTCAGCGCCCCACCCCCCTTCGCGGTGCCGTCAAGCTTTGTTATTATGACCCCTGTTATCCCCACGGCCTCGTTGAATGCCCTGGCCTGCTCGCTAGCCTGCTGGCCGATTGCAGCATCCATGACGAGCAGCTTGTGGTCTGCGTTCACAACCGCATGGATGTCCTTCATCTCCTGGATCAGATCGCTCTCGAGCGCATGCCTGCCGGCCGTATCCACTATGCGCACATCGTACTTCTTTGTCGCCTCAAGGCCGTTCTTCGCGACCTCAGGAGCGTTTTTGTTTCCCTTCTCCCCGTAGAAGAATATCCCCTGGCGGTCGCAGAGCGCCTTGAGCTGATCGTATGCTCCCGCCCGGAACGTGTCTGCGCATATGACAGCGGTTCTCAAACCCTTCCTCTGGAAGTATGTCGCGAGCTTTGCAGCTGTTGTCGTCTTGCCGCTGCCCTGGAGACCAACAAGCATGATCGTCTGCTTCTTTAGCGGGATGTCTGTGCCCCTGCCGACAAGGTTGATCAGCTCCTGGTAGACGATGTTTATCACGTGCTCCCTGGGATTCATCCCTGCAGGGGGCTTTTCGTTGAGCGCACGCTCGCGTATCCTGTTCGAGAGGCTCATCACGAGCTTCACATTCACATCAGCCTGGAGCAGGGCGCGCTGAATGTCGCGCACAGCGTCATCCACAAGAGCTTTATCAACACGTGTTGCCGAGGCTATCTTCTTCAGGGCACCTCTGAGCGATCCGCCTAGGTTATCGAGCACCATATTTCTCACACAGACTTACAGAAGCTTTACCTACATGTTCATAACTTTTGGCATTGCTGTGCGGACCTGTCCGAATAAGATAAAAAACAGAACCGAGCATAAAATTGGTTCACTGAAATTTAGAGGGAGTGATGCCGGATGACATCAAGCACTCTGATTTCTGCGTTATCCAGCTCACCTCTCTTCAGCAGAAACAAGGTACCTTTAGAAGTTATCGCGATAGCGACCTGCGTGGTCTCATCCAGCGTTAGGAGGACAGCAGCGGTTCTTGATGTGGGCAAGTCAAGTGTGCATTACTGGATCACGCGATTCAAGGAGCCCCTGGATTACAAGAGAATGTAAAGTCGCTCGGCATAGTGAGACTCGTGCTCAGTAACATTAATTTTTAACTGTATTGTAGTGTCGTTTGAGTTTTGCTCTGGCGTTATCTTTGCTGAACTTCCACCGTACAGTTGCGCGGAGTGTATCTCTTTTCCTGCGGCTAGATCCGCTCACTGTGTTTTAAGCTTCTCCCCATCAGCCGCCTGGATCGCTTAACGCCTACAATCGCTTGAGATTGCCCTGCTCGCCGAGAGCCGAATTCGCGCATGAGATTACGGGGTATGTTACTCGTCGCTGCCCGGCTGCTGAAGGCGTTCGGTTCATACCCAGCAACGCGGCCAAGCCAGTATCTCCAGAAGGGTTATCAGAGGATAAAAATCGATCGCTTTCTAAATGTGGTCTGAGCATATGGATAAATAGATTAAAATATTTCCTGCTGAGCAACAGCTCATGCAGGATATGTAAATACTCCCTGATATCTCACCTTCTGATACTTCTCCAGGTATTCCTTATGTATTGCCTCTGGATCCAGATCTTTGAAATTATCGGGATAGAACCACTTGGCGAGGTAGGCCAGACCCACAAACCATCTGGGTCGACTGGTGATCTCTGTGGTCAGAAGATACACTCTATTGTTCTTCACTGCACTTACCTGAGACAGCTCGGGAGATTTGACTATGCTGTTCCAGACATTCATCATCTCTGTGTCATTTGAGACCGTGTATCCTCCCGGAGAGCTCCAGGTGAAGATGATCTCTGGATTTTCTTTTATCACCCACTCCGGATCGACAGTGGGGTACATTCCCCCAGTTCCACCCTTTAGATCATGGGCTATGTTCCGTCCACCTGCAAGCCCGCACAGCATGTCCACGATAGATCCGTTAGATCCGGTCTTCCATAAATCGCTCGGTGAATAGATTGCATATACTCTTGGCCTCACATCTGCAGGAACTGATGCTATCCGGCCCTCAATGAGATCAACATATCTGTATGCAAAATCGATCAGATCCCTTGCCTCGGACTTCCGATTCAGTATGTATCCCAGCGCCATCATCTCGGACTGGTAATAGTCAGGATACGTAAACCCCATGCGTAGAACAGCAATTCCAGATGCGTTAAGCTTATCTTCCAGCAATTCTGTATCGGGGAACCTCAAATCCGCGATCACAACATTCGGCCTGAGACGAATTATGCTCTCGACATCAGGCTCGCTCCATTTGCCCACAGTCGGGCGGTCGCTTAGATCGCTGAAGAACTCCTTGTTTGCGCCTTCTACAACCGAAGTGCCAACACCTATAACCATATCCCCTGCGTTCAGACATCTGATTGCCTCTGCGGATGCCAGGTTGAGAATCACTATTTTGCTTATAGGCATCGGAACCCTGACAATCTTCGCCTTATCGTAGATAGTAAATGTCTTGAGAATTATGTAGCTCTCTGTGCCGTTTGTTATTCTCTGTATCTGCTCGACATCTCCTTCATCGATCATTCCATCCTGATTTGCATCAGCCAGCTCTGTAATGGGGTTTGTTCCATCAATGATACCCTTGACATAGGAAACATCCTGCTCATCAATGGTGGAGTCCATGTTCGCGTTACCAAAGATGCCTAGAGTATACTCCGCGGCATCCACAACCACGGCTGCGCTCATAATGCATTGTACCAATACCAGCGCAAAGACCAATCCTCTCATATGCTCCTCCATTTACCTGCTGCGGCTGCGCTGTATTCGTACAATTTTGTATATAAATATAAATAATTGCTATTATTTTGATATAAAATCAGATTTTGTAAAATAGGGTATGAGTTCAAATTGGAGGTCGCATCTTGCACCTAACGACTTCTCTGCGCCCTGAAGACCGGAGTCTGCGCCATATGCGCCATTGCATCTCGAGGGCACATGTCCTGCAAATCGTCGGAAATCTGTATAACTGTTGTCCTAACATCACGGCTTGGTTGATGGCTATGAATCGCCTGAGGCTATTGCTTTTGCGATTATCCACACGTTGTAGGTAGACCACACATATCAGCCCATTGGTCATCGGTTAAGGATTTTATGTAAATATATTGATCATGAAATTTGACAAATTGAGATCGCGCCAGATTGGAGAGTTTGATTCAAATCGACCGCCTGTGGACTTGATTCCTGATAGCAGTACTGGGGCAAGATAAGACTATTAAGTCCAATTCTACACATGTCGATCTTAACCGATGACGCATGAAAAAGTACCTCGTCCAACAATCCTGCACCCCACGGATGTGCGCGCTGGTACCCCACGCTCCCTCCCGGCCCCCGGCCACGCGCCCACGCACACGCACAAGGGCCGGGCGAAAACCTGCAGGTGCCGGTTGCGCGAAGGCCCAAAGCGGATGCAGGAGGGCTACCATGGTACCATCAACCCCAACACTTCATCCTAGCTCCGCTCTCTCCTTGCCCTGGCCAGAGGAATAATACCGGTACGCTCTTATGTGCGTAGCAACTTGCAGAGCATGCAATGTGGTCGCTGAAAGCATTCATTCGTTGAAACGAACGCATAGCATGACCCCTGCTCCTTTGGGCAAGTCATCAAATGGATATGAGCGAAATTAATATACACGATGCTCTAAAGACAGAATGACGATTCTGATCGGGTGAGGGGGAGAGGGAGACCAAAAATTTTGGTAGTTAACCCCTTGATTTCCAGTGGAGATTTTAATGGAAATCTGCAGCGATGAAGAATATTACTACGAATTTATTTTTCATATGACTGGCAATACTTAAATATTATTTATATTTTTAAATTCATATCTGTGTTCCGGAGCAGGAGCATTGCGCCACTGGGTGCTGATTTCTAATCGGACCCAACGATGCCAGACAGCAGCTCCGTTACCCGAATCAGAGAAAGCTCCAGAAGATGTGCAGCACATGAAAATGTTTTCGCTCTTATGCGTTTGGCAACCTGGAGGCTGCGCCGGGGTGGCTGCTGCAAGAACTCACTCTCTTATCCATGTGTTAGCCCAATAGAAGCACTCGGCCTGCCATGCATTCCTGGTGAACGAATAAGGCGTTCAGCAACCATATTGCACGAGCCGCAAGTTGTCAAACACGTAAGAGCAAGCAGCCATTCAGCCGCCATGAATGCAGGCAGGACCAGTGCCTTTTTGGGCAGGTCATCAGATGGATGAGAGATTGGTCTGCATACGATCTTTTTTCGTACCAGTCAGCTGCCTGCCCCCGGGGATGTTGACATGCGGCACGCAACGAATATATTCGGAGGCCGCTTAAATCGCCCATATTGTGAATGTGTTCGATCAGCTGAACCCCACGATCAGGGAGAACCTCCAGCGCATGGGCTTTTCCGAGCCGACTCTGCCGCAGAGGATGGCGATCCCCGAGATCATGGCGGGAAACAACGTTCTTCTCATAGCACCAACAGGGTCCGGAAAGACAGAGGCAGCGGTCCTTCCGGTCCTTCACAGGATCATGGATATCGATGGGCCCGGGATCAAGGCCCTCTACATAACCCCGCTGCGTGCCCTCAACAGGGACATGCTGAGACGCCTGGAGGAATGGAGCAGCGCGCTTGGAGTGAAGATCGCGGTGAGGCATGGGGACACGACGAAGGGAGAGCGCGCCAGCCAGAGCAGATCGCCTCCAGACCTCATGATAACAACCCCCGAGACGCTCCAGGTGATGCTGACCGGAAAGAGGCTCAGATCAAACCTCAAGAGCGTCAGGGTGGTGATCGTGGATGAGATTCACGAACTGGCATCATCGAAGAGAGGCTCGCAGCTTGCTGTACTCCTCGAGCGGCTTGTGGAGGTCGCGGGCGAGATCCAGCGGATAGGTCTCTCAGCCACGGTCGGCTCTCCTGATGAGGTCGCAGGGCTGCTAACCGGCATCTCGAGGGAGTGCAGAATCCTCAGGGCGGATGTGGAGAGGTTCGTGGATTTCAGGGTCGTGGCGCCACGTCCGGGGCGGGGCGATCACGCGCTCGCAGGCCAGCTGGGATGCGAGCCGCCGCTTGCAGCGCATATTTCTTGCATAAGGGAGCTTGTGAGATCCAAAAAGAGTTTGATCTTCGTCAACACCCGACAGGCTGCAGAGGTTCTCGGATACAGGCTGAAGGTGCTCGGAGAGCCGATCGGAGTCCACCACGGGAGCTTATCGAGAGATGCCAGAATGGAGGCTGAGGAGGCCTTCAAGCGCGGGGATCTTCGCGGCCTGATATGCACATCCTCCATGGAGCTTGGCATCGACATCGGTGATGTGGAGCACGTGATCCAGTACAGCTCGCCGAGGGACGTCTCCAGGCTCATCCAGCGGGTTGGCAGATCAGGCCACGGCATCGGCAGGGTTTCCTCAGGCACCATACTGGCGACATGCCCGGACGACATCGCAGAGGCATGCGCCATCGCCAGGAGGGCATCAGCCGGCGAGCTTGAAGAGGTGAGGATACACGAGAAGCCTCTGGATGTCCTGGCGAACCAGCTGGTCGGCCTCTCCCTGGACTTCGGGGAGTTGAGTATCGAGAGGGCGTTTCAGATAATCAGAAGAGCGTACCCCTTCAGGGATCTGAGCATGGATGAGATGCTCGGCGTGCTGGATGTGCTGAGGGGGAACAGGCTCTGCACTGTCGAAGATGGAATCATGAAAAGAAGGCGCAGAGGCTGGGAGTACTACTTCGAGAACCTCTCGATGATACCTGATGAGAAGCGCTACAGCGTCTACGACATGGTCTCAAGGAGAGAGATCGGCACGCTCGACGAGGCTTTTGTTGTGAGCTTCGCCAGTCCGGGAGCGACGTTCGTCACCCGTGGGGAGATATGGGAGATAGTCGAGATAGAGGATGATACCGTAAAGGTCGTGCCGATCCAGAGGAGCGGGGAGATCCCGAGCTGGAGCGGAGAGGAGATTCCCGTTCCGTATGGTGTGGCGCAGGAGGTCGGAGAGATCAGATCGCATCTGGCAGGAGAGCTCGAGGAACACGGCGAGGAGGATGCAATCCAATGGCTCATGTCGCGCTATCCTGTGGACAGGGAGGCTGCTGAACAGCTCGTCGATCAGATAAAGCATCAGATGCGTGCAGGCTGCGCTGTGCCTGACGACAGGACTGTGACGATCGAGTCCGATGGCTCGTTTGTGGTGATCAACGCGTGCATCGGCCACAGGGCGAACGATGCGCTTGGAAGGGCCATAACCGCGATACTCTCGACACGCTTCGGATCGAGCGTCGCCATGGAGATAGATCCATACAGGATACAGCTTACGCTGCCGAAGAGAATGATGGCAGAGGAGCTGCTGAACACCATCAGCGATCTCAGCTCCGCTCAGATGAAGGTGATCCTGGAGCTGAGCCTGAAGAACACCACCCTCTTCAGATGGAAGATGGTGCATGTGGCGAGGAAGTTCGGCTCGCTTTCGAAGGATATAGATTACGAGAGGGTATCTCTTGTCAGGGTGCTGGGGGTCTTCGAGAACACACCGATGTACAGAGAGGCGATACGTGAGATATACCAGGAGCGCCTGGATGTCGATACAGCGGGAGACATCCTGGATCGCATGAAATCAGGGGATATCCGAGTGGTAACAGGCGATCTGAGCCCGATAGGATCCTCCGGCAGGGGCGGAGGCCATGACCTGATAGCTCCTGAGCATGCAGATGCAGCTGTTATAGAGCTCCTCAAAAACCGGATACTCCACGACAGGGTGCTTCTGTTCTGTGTCAGCTGCAAGAGATGGAAATCGCTGAGAGAGGTTGGCAGAGTGCCGGATCGGCCTGAGTGCCCGCTCTGCGGCTCAAGAATGATAGCAGCGCTGAAGCCCTGGGAGGATGAGGAGATAAAGATCGTCCGAATGCCGGAGGAGAAGAAGGGCGCTGAGGAGAAGAGGCGCACAAAGAGGGTTTACAGGAACGCGAACCTCGTTCTCAGCTACGGGAAGACAGCTGCCATCGCGCTAGCAAGCAGGGGTCTCGGCCCTGAGACAGCTGCCAGGGTCATAAAGAAGATGCACTCTGATGAGGTTGAGTTCTACAGGGACATACTCAGGGCTGAGAGGGAGTATGCCAGGACGAAGAGGTTCTGGGGAGATTGAAGCCATTCCGCTGATCAGATTCATCTCAAACGTCATCACAGAGTTTATCTGGGTTCCAAGCCTCAGGAAAACTCTCACATCTCAACCGGCGGCTGCCCCGGCGGCGCACCTGTCAGGAATGCGCGTCACGTAGGGTCTCTGCGAGATGTAAAGCCACAAAGTCGCACAGATCATCCCGATGAGCACATACATCATCCCAAGAACAGGGATCATGTTACCCCGATTCATGGATATCAGGGACATGCCGATGCTTCCTGCTGTTATCCCGGCGCAGCTCATCAGAGCAGCGGCGGATCCTGTATCCTCCCTCTGCTGCTCGAGCATCAGGTTGGTCCCTGGTGTGCGAACAGCCCCTGCGGCGATTGTTGCTGGCAGTAGCGCTGCTGCAAATAGCCAGGGGCTGCGGGTTCCCAGAATTACAATAAGCATCCCGCTCAGGATCATCACACCAAAGCATATCGTCACAAACGATCTGCGAGACATCCTTCTTGAGAGCTTCAGGTAGATTGTTGGAGCAGAGATCATCCCGATTGCGTTGAACGCGAAGAAGTAGCTGTAGGCAAGCTCGCTCAGCCCGAAGCCTCTGATGTATATGTATGATGACGATGCGATGAATGCCATCGCTGAGATGGCTGGCAGAGAGAAGAGGGCCAGAAGCGATGCGAACGCCGGGTTCCTGGCAACCACATACAGCCTTCCCAGCGCATGAATCAGCGAGCCTTCGTTGCGATCATGCAGCGTCTCCTGGAGAGCAATGCTTCCCGCAAGTGCCAGGAGCCCTATGAACGCCAGAGCTCCAAAGAGCCCACGCCATGTGGTGAATCTGAGCAGGATGGCGCCGATAACAGGCGCTGATACCGGAGATATCAGGACCATTGTCTGCACCACTGCCAGGATGGGCTCCCTGCTGCTGACATCGTACACGTCCTTGATCATGGCAGTGGCCACGGCAAACCCGCTGCTGCCACCGATGGCCTCCAGAATGCGAAACGCTATCAGCTGGTATATGTCCACGGATAACGCGCAGCCAAGGCTGGCCGCTGAATAGATGGAGAGACCTATCAGGAGCATCGGCCTGCGGCCATACCTATCGCTGAGCGGCCCCCAGAGGAGGGTGCCTGCGCCGAATGAGAGGAAGAACATGACGAGGGTGAGGTTCGCAAGGTCTGAAGATACGCCAAAGTAATCTGCCATTCCAGGAAGCGCGGGGAGATACAGGTCTGTCGATAGCGGGACAAAGGCGCTCAGCAGCGATATGAGCGCGATTAGACCCCTGTCCCCCAGGTACCTCTGCCTGGTCCGTCTTCCTGCAGATAAGATGTTCATGCTCGATCCCTGGTTTTGCGGCAGCGCCATGGACAACGGGCGCGATATGTCTGTCAGCGCCAGGATATCCCCAGGAGCACCCTCCTGTGATATATCAGTTGCTCTCCCCGGTATCCTTCATGTACTCCCTCAGCACCACCGTGGCATACGATCCGGGAGGCAGGGAAAACTGAATGCAGGCGCTCTCCTCTTCGAGAGCAAACAGCGGATCAACCCGCAGAAGAGCCGGTCTTCTTGCGCCGCGTGAGCCCAGATCCGGGCAGACATCCACTGAGAAGCTCTCCCTGGCTATCCCCTCAGATTCCAGTAGGCCACGCTCGATCTCGCCCTGCTCCCCATCAGCGAGCTCTGACTCGTATCCGATGAGAGGGAGGGTGACAAACGCGCGTCCTCTATCGAACAGCCTCCTCACAGCCTCGATGTTCTCAGATGTCACCTTCTCTGTTCTGCTAACATCCGGCATCCCGTTCCTCGAGAAGCAGACGATATCCCCCTCCACCGGCTCGAATGTGAGACATCTTCGCAGGCGCATGCTGAGCATTCTGTTGAAGAGATACGACTGGTATGCGTGAACGAACATTCTCCTCAGGTTCTCGGGGAGAACCCTGAAGGCGCCTGCATGATCCCCGGGGCTGGAAACCAGATGGTTCAGCATCGCCAGCTCGTATGTGAGATGTCTCGGGTATCTCCTGAGCGCGGATCTCACATCCCCTGACTCCCAGAGCTCCTCACGCGCTGCTCTTGTCCCCTCGGGCTCATCGGGAAATGGCATCGCGAGATATGTGAAAACCGCCCGCTCCAGATCCCCTCTTACGATGGCCTCTCCGACAAGATGCGTCACAGGCCTGGTCTCGCCGAACCTCTGCACACCGAAGTAGTTGGGAACGCCTCCCATCTCTGATATCTCAGAGGTTATGCGCTCCATGCGCTCCCTCGCTGAATCTCCATCGAGAAAGATGTCTCTTATCACAATCCTGAAGCGGTTACCCTTCAGATCGCCAAGGCCAAGAGGCCTGTTTGTTCTTCCAAGAACAGAGATCCTGAGATCCGGGATTCTCAGATCCCTCAGCGCCTCTTCATCGAGGTTCATGATCGCCATCCTCTGCCTCGTGACCGCCCTCTTGTCCTTGGTGCCTGCGAAGCTGATCCTCCTCTGGCTTATCCTGAGAGCCCTCGAGATCTCCCTCACAAGCTTGTGCGTATCCCAGTCCCGCTTCTCAACCTCTATGACAAGATACCTTCCGCCCTCGTAATGATCATCATCGAAGATCTCCTCGACGATAAAATCCTCCGGGCTCTGGCGTATGACCCCGCCGATGCCTGGAGTTCTGGTGACGTAGATCTCCATGCCTAAAGCTTTATCACGCTCAGGCGCTGGAAGGAGTCCCTGCATCCTATCCTCCATCCCCGAATACCTGGCTGAATCTGTCCATCGATCCCGGCGGTCCAAGGAGCACCAGCACATCTCCCGGCAGGATCTCGGTCCCTCCTGAGAGGGCCAGTATCGCATCGCCTGCCCGATCGATTGCCACAGCAGTGCAGCCGAAACGCTCTATGAGCGCCAAATCTTTCAGGGTCCGGTGCGCCATGGCAGATCTCCTGCGAACCTCATACCTCCTGAGCTCCAGCCCCTCGTACAGTATCGTCAGATCCTCGCTCGCCGGGGTGACCATGGTGAGAAGCATCTTGCTAGCAACCAGCGGCACCGATGCCACATAGTCTGCTCCAGCCC
The DNA here is from genome assembly GCA_029907715.1 of Methanothrix sp. Taxonomy (NCBI): domain Archaea; kingdom Methanobacteriati; phylum Methanobacteriota; class Methanomicrobia; order Methanotrichales; family Methanotrichaceae; genus Methanothrix; species Methanothrix sp. The sequence continues at coordinate 83,259 of JARYLI010000006.1, read as the reverse complement.
TGTAAAGCTTCTCTGTGGAGAGAAGATGGTTTGCTCTTGCTATTATGAACGCATCCGGGCTCAGGTTCCTCGCGACAAGTGTCGCGTATATCGCATCATGATCGTTGTTCAGCATGACCATTATGCATGATGCGTCCTTTATGCCGGCCCTGATGAGCGCATCCTCTGAGTATCCATCGCCCCTGACATGCTCGAACCGGTCTGTGGTCAGATCCCGCCTGTCAACAACCACAGGCCTGATCCCGTGCTCGCAAAGGACCCGGACCAGCCTCTGCCCCACATCACCATAGCCTATGACGAGAAACCTCCTCGTGCTCTCATCTCCAGCGGCCAGCAGCCTGAGACGCATGAGCTGCTCGGAATCCCCAACCGCAAGAATGACTGTGCCGCTGGACAGAATATCGCTCCCCGCCGGCCTGGGCGTGAACCCGCCCCTCCTCCAGATCCCGACAACAGCAGCGCCAGTCTGGATCAGGAGGGGATCCGAGATGGCTCTTCCAGCAAGAGGGCTGCCGGGAAACACAGGCACCTCAGCCAGGCTCAGCATGCCGAAGAGCTGGACCGCCCCGGGAAACACGCACTCACCGCAGGATGGTGTTGATATCTGCGCTACGAACGTTCCCAGCATCGTCTTTGGCGAGAGAACCCGGGAGGCGCCGGCATAGCTCAGGAACCTCGAGTGCCTCAGATCCTCGACCATCGCGATTATCTCGACTCCTGATACCTCCCTGACCGTCAGAACTATGTCCGCATTGACCTCATCTGTGTAGTTCACCATGACCATCCTGGCAGTTGATATGCCCGCGTTTCTCAAAACCTGCACGTCGGAGGGGTCCCCCCAGACGGTCGTGTACCTTTTGAAGATTCCTCTCGCCACGGACTCCCTGCTCTCAACTATCGCAAACTGGATCCCCATCTCATCAAGTCTCTCGGTCAGCCTCTCGACCATCGGGCCGTAGCCACAGATCAAAATGTGATCTCTCATCCCCTCCGGCACCCTTTCAGGAAGCTCTCGTCCAAGACGCTCAAACCAGGGCGTCACCAGGCCCGGAAGAACGAAAGCGAACAGCATGACTATGCCCGTCAGACTCACGGCGATGCTGAAGAGGTACCCCACATGGCTCCTGAAGACGATGTCCCCGTAGCCGACGGTCGTCATGGTCATTATGACCCAGTAGACCGCGTTTACCGGTTGTGCAAGCTCCGGCCTGCCCTCATGCCTCATGAGAATCATGTAGATAGCGCTGTATGCAGCCACCACCGCGATCGCGAATAGCACAGCTCTGGCAGCGCCTCTGGAGCCCACGCTATCGGTCATTCAGGAGATACTTCAGAGCCCAAGCCTTATGTGCTTTATCTCCATGTACTCTTCAAGGCCTCTGTGAGAGAGTTCCCTGCCGATGCCGCTCTGCTTCCACCCGCCGAAGGGAGCATGGTGGTCTATAACGCTTCCGACATTCACGCCGATGCTTCCCGCCTCGATCCTTTCAGATATGCGAATCGCTCTCCGCATGCTGTCTGTGTATATGTAAGCTGCAAGTCCGTATTCTGTATCGTTCGCGAGCCTGACAGCCTCCTCCTCACCACTAAACCGCATGATCGGAGCGACAGGCCCGAAGGTCTCCTCTCTCATCATCCTCATCGTGTGATCGACGTCGCTGAGCACTGTTGGCATGAAATAGTAACCTTTAGCGAAGAGATCTCCCTCTGGCTCGCGCCCGCCGCAGAGGAGCCTGGCGCCCTTCCGGAGCGCATCCTCTATGTGCTCCACGGTCTTTCTCCGCTGGGCCCCGCTCACCATCGGCCCCAGATCCACTTCCGGATCGAGCGGGTTTCCGATTCTGAGATCCAGCGTTCTTCGAATCACTTTCTCTGTAAAATCATCCGCGATCGCATCATCCACATAAACCCGGTTCACGGATATGCAGACCTGGCCCATGTTCCCGAAGGCTCTTCTCACGCATGCGCCTGCTGCTGCATCGATATCTGCATCATCGAAGACGATCATGGGCGCATGCCCGCCTAGCTCGAGAGATACCCTCTTGAGATGCCTGGCCGCAGCCTCCATGATCCATCTCCCTGTCGAGGTCTCTCCTGTGAATGAGATCTTTCTCGATATCGGATTCGTCACAAGCTCGGCGCCGACTGTGTCCCCGGATCCGTGGACGATGTTCAGCACACCTGGCGGAAGTCCTGCATCGTTGATGGCCATTATGAACTCGGTGGCAGCGACTGGCGCCAGGCTCGAGGGCTTCGCCACAGCTGTGCATCCTGCAGCGAGCGCCGGGCCGGCCTTCCAGGCGAGCAGCTCCACGGGATAGTTCCAGGGTGTTATGAGGGACACAACACCGATGGGCTGTTTTGTCACTATGCTCCTGGTATCGCCTGTGGCGATCCAGTCTCCGGTGTTTCTCAGCCCCTCCTCCGCGAAGTAATCGAGGGAGTCAGCCGCGGACAGAACCTCCCTCCTGGAGTCCCTGATCGGCTTCCCCATCTCCATTGTGAGTAGCTCTGCGATGTGATCTGCCCTCTGCCTCACAATCTCAGCTGCATCATGCAGCAGGTTGCACCTTATTTTCGGGGATGAGGATGACCATTCTGGAAATGCATGCCGTGCAGCCTCAAGCGCTCTGACAGCGTCGCTGACGTCCCCGATCACAACCTCTGCCACAGGCTCCTGGTTCGCAGGATTATGGATGATCTCAGATCTGCCGGAAGCACCCTCAACCTGCTCCCCGTTTATCAGCATCATCGAACGGTACATGAGAGGATGTCAGGAAGATGGTATAGAAATTACTTGGGCCCAAGTACATTGGGTCGAGGCGCAATTTTCTTTTGCGACCCATGGTCAGTGAGGCATGATGTCCGGTGATCAGATACAGTAATCACGATCCCCCTACATTCAAGGTACTGAGCAGCCCCGGCTGAAAACCACGGCGCGATGATGAGAAGGCCTGTCTGATATGGTGATGAGGGTTTTGAGTCCTGAGCGCCACATCTGGAAGAGCCTCACCAAGCAGGCGAATTCTGATTCCTGTGTTTGAAGAGGAGCGAAGCTGCCAGCCTCTCAGATGCACAGCGCTAAAGCAGGCGATTTTGGAGATGTGCATCCAGTAACCCGTCACAGATCCCGGTGGGGTATGAGATCGCAGCCTGTGCACGGATAGCACATCGTCTGGGGCAAGTCCCCTCTGAGGCCGTTCCTGTCCAGAGCCATCCGCAGATGTTCTGCAAGTCGGAGGATTCTTTCAGGGGATGGCCGGCGCATCTCCAGGTCTGCCAGGCGCAGCGGATGGGGGTAGACCGCGCGAAGCACAGGCATCACCCCCATCTCCGTGAGCTCATCTATTCCCTGGAGGATGACCCTGTCAGACTCGCCCAATCCCACTATGACATTCGTGAAGACCCTGTTTCTGCCGAACACCCCCACAGCATCTGCGAGAGCGCTCTTTATACCCTCAAATGAAAGCCCCGGGCATACCGCCTGGAATATATCAGGGTCGAGCGTCTCCAGGTTGTACTTGACCTCGATGGCACCTGCGTTCCTCAGAATCTCGTTCGAGCGCTCCGTCGGGCATACAGAGATCCCGATGGGAACGCCGAAGGTTTTAAGCGCGTGAGCTATATCAGCAATCCTCCCGACCTCGTGCTCCGGAGATACCTCGACCCCGCTTGTAAGCGAGATCGCTTTGAGCCTGCCGGTCATGGCCGCGCGCCTGACCATCTCGATGACCTTCTCCTTGGACTTCGTCGGTCCCATGAGCTTCGGGACCGCACAGAACCTGCAATCGTAAATGCAGCTCTCAGACACAGTTATGTATGCCTGAGCCGGGCAGTGAAGCAGCGGCTCAACGAGATGGCCACGGGCCACAATCCTGTCTCCTTCAATTATGATATGCTCATCCCCCTCACGCAGGATCCTGAGGGGGCTCGGGGCGACCGTGAGACGGACGATCCTCCCGCCGGAGCTGAAGAAGACCGAGCCCTCACCCGCGCTAGGTCCGGCCGTCGATGGTGGTCCATGAGGCGTCAAATCCCGGAGCTCCACAGTCCCCACGGATATCAGGTACGCTTTTGTGGCTGGATCCATATGCAGTACTCCGAGCAATTTCTATATGTGACTTCGCTCTTTATTCAGCAACTTGAAAGACATGCAAGCTCGCTGCTGAATGCACTCCATGCGTCATCGGTTAAGATCGACATGTGTAGAATTGGACTTAATAGTCTTATCTCGCCTCAGTACTGCTATCAGGACTCGAGTCCACAGGCGGCCGATTTGAATCAAACTCTCCACTATGGGGAGATCTCAATTTGCCAAATTTCATGATCAATATATTTACATAAAATACTTAACCGACGACCAATTGAATGCACTCATTCGCTCGCCATTAGCGCATAGCATGACTGCTCTCCGCGGACAAGTTATCAGATGGATAAGGGCGTATGACCTCCTCTGAAGGGGGTCTTCAGCCTGCCTTCCGAGAAAGATACCGCGCAGCATACGTGAGCTGAGCATGCTCAATATGTTGAGGTAAATTGCCCTCTTGGCGGATTTCTGGATAAACGACTATGGCCGGTGATAGGGCCTCACTTGATCAGCAACTCAAGTACGCTCACGATATTGAGCAAATATCCGTGAGCTGCATGGGAATGCTCATATCCGCCAGATACTCCCATACCCGGACCATGCAGCAATTTAATAGGATGAAGTCTGTGTGTCAAGTATGTACGAAGAAATCGGAGCGATTATAGGGAGGGGATTCTCAACCTGGAGACACAATCTGGGCATATGCGTCCCCTTTGTGCTCGATGTCATCGCTGTTGGGTTGCTGTTCATGGTGCTGTTCGTCTCCATTCTTGGAACCATGCCCGAGGCCTTCGCGAACATCGAGAACGTACCTCCGGAGGACCTGATTCAGGCGTTCGAGCAGAGAGGATTGATTGTAGGAGCGTACATAATGCTGTTCTTTGTGCTCGCGTTGCTCGTCAGCTCGTTCTTCACGGCAGGAGCGACCGGCATGGCGAGGAGCGCGAACGCAGCCGGCTTCTCCTCCCTGGGGGAGATGTGGGCAGCAGGAAAGAGATACTGCATCAGGCTCTTCTCAGCTTCCCTGCTGAGCATGATCATCTACGCCCTTGGAGTTCTGGCAGTCAGCGCGCTCTTCCTGCCGTTCGTATCTCTGGAGTCCCTTTCGAAGATCGCTCAGGCCCCTGAGCAGATAGATCCGGGGCTCGTAGCTCTCGTAATCGCCTGGATCCTGGTAGTGTGCTTGATACTCATAGTGATCTCCATGGCCCTCGCTGTTCTCTCTCCCGCCATTGTGGTCGATTCCCTGGGCGCGATATCAGGGATCCGGGCGAGCATGCGCTTCTTCAGGGAGAATATCTTCGATGTGTTCCTCCTCTGGCTTGTGACCGTGGGATTATCGATGGCCTTCAGCATATTCGGGATGTTCTTTGAGGGCACCGGTCTTGAAGGAGTCTGGTCCACGGCCGGCGGCATCTTCAGTGTTCTCGTCATAGCACCACTGACCACGATCTGGTGGACCAGGCTTTATATGAGCAGGACTGGAAAGGACCTCCACAGATATGATCGAGCATATGCTGCTTAGGTTCAGGGCGATGGCCCTTCCATTCCAGACCGTGCTGATCGGAGCGGTCTTCTTCACCATCTACGATCTCTACACGTACTTCGGTCATGGGCTGGGCGCTGTCGAGTCCGCGATCGAGGCCCTGGTGGCGTCGCTGATATTCATGACCGCGTACTACTTCACGTCAGTTGCATTGAGATCGAGGAGCTCCGAAAGGCGCGGGAAGGGTCTGCGGAAGAAGCGATAGTAAAGGTCCGCAATCGATAAGTCGGTGGTTGGCATCTATGGAATGGTGATCAAAATGGAACTAAGGACTGTGAGAATGGAGGTACCCGATGGCTCAAACCTCATACTCGGTCAGAGCCACTTCATAAAGACAGCTGAGGATCTGTACGAGGCGATCGCTGGGAGCGTGCCTGGCGCAAGGTTCGGAATAGCATTCTCAGAGGCGAGCGGCGATTGCCTTGTAAGGCTGGAGGGGAACGACGATGCTCTGAAGGAGGCAGCAAAGAGAAACTCGCTCGCCCTGGGATGCGGGCACACATTTGTCATCCTGATACATGGCGCGTTCCCGATAAACGTTCTCAACGCCATCAAGGGCGTTCAGGAGGTCTGCAGCATCTTCTGCGCCACAGCCAATCCGGTGGAGGTTGTGGTGGCGTCGACCGAGCAGGGCAGCGGCATACTCGGGGTGATAGACGGAAGCTCGCCAAAGGGCGTTGAGGGGCCTGAGAAGGTCGTGGAGCGGCGGAGCCTTCTGAGAAGGTTTGGGTACAAGCTCTGAGGCAGACGTGAACCCCGCTGCCGGAGAATGCTGCATGATGGACCTTCTGGTAAAAGACGGCAGGGTTTACAGCGGTGGCAGGCTGATGAGCACAGACATATGGATCAAAGACGGGAGGATCGCAGCACTAGGTGGGTACAACAGGGCTGCGGAGCGGATAGACGCCAGCGGCATGATCATCATACCGGGGGCCATTGACATGCACGTCCACTTCAGGGAGCCGGGGTACACGCACAAGGAGGACTGGGAGAGCGGCTCGATATCCGCGGCTGCTGGCGGCGTGACGACCGTGGTCGATCAGCCCAACACGGATCCGCCTGTGATGGACGCTGAGTCGTACAAAGAGAAGCTGAATCTGGCGAAACGGAAGTCGGTCGTGGACTTCTGCCTGAACGGCGGGCCCGGCGATGTAGAGTCACTTCTCAGGGCAGGGGCATCTGCGATCGGCGAGATCTTCATGTATGAGATGAGCGACGAGCGTCTGGCCAGAATTTTAGAGGCGGTCGAGCGGCTAGGCGCGCTCGCGAGTGTGCATGCAGAGGATGGAGAGGTCATACGGAGATACTCCGAGCCGCTGAGTGAGATCGGAGATCCCGATGTTCATTCCAGGGCCAGGCCGCCGATCGCTGAGGTCTCCGCGATAGACAGAGTTCTGAGCATATCGAGATGCAGGCTCCATATCTGTCACATCTCTACTGCAGATGGCCTGGATCTCGTGAGGAAGAGGGGAGAGAGCAGGGTGAGCTGTGAGGTCGCACCACACCATCTCTTCCTGAGCAGAAGGGATTACAGGAGGCTCGGGACATTTCTGAAGACTAATCCGCCCCTCCGGAATCCAGCGGACTGCGATGCCCTCTGGGATGGTCTCAGAAGGGGGGATATAGATGTCATCGCATCAGATCATGCGCCACATCTCCCCGAGGAGAAGAGGGATGACATATGGCATGCGCCTCCCGGCGTCCCGGGCGTGGAGACGATGCTCCCCCTCATGCTGTATGCTGTGAAGAGCAACATGATAACGCTGGACAGGGCTATTGATGCTCTATCAGCAAGGCCTGCATCCATACTTGGATTGAGATCCAAGGGGGAGATCGCGGTCGGAAAGGATGCGGATCTGGTGATCTTCGATCCGAAGAGGCAGGAGAGGATCGATGTGCAGAGGCTTCACAGCAGGGCAGACTGGACGCCGTATGAGGGGAAGAGGGCGATCTTCCCTGTGATGACCCTGGTCAGGGGGAGCGTTGTCTTCGATGGGGATGTAGAGGTGAATCCCGGCTACGGCAGAAATATCGAGACGCGCATGGGTAAAAGACCGGAGGAGAGCTCTGATTAGCTCTCCCCAGCTAGTCATGAATCGACCTGATGTTTAAGATCTGACTCCACACGCTGAGAGCCCTGTCAGCCTTTTATTCTTCCCAGCTCCTCGCCGATCTCGAGCCAGGCCCAGGCCCAGATGACCGCCTCAAATGCCCGTATGAGATCCCCTCTCTCAAGAAAGTACCTCGAGTCGCTGATGTATGCCTTTATGTTGCTCAGAAATCTGTCATCCCCCATGCATCGCGATAGCCTCTCGTCAGCCCTCACGAGCCACTTCTCGGTCTCGGCTCTAAGCTCAACAGCAATATCTTCGTTCAAGACCGGAATGAGACCTCCTCAACGCTGAAGACGCGCTTCTCATCAACATCAACCCTCACCATGGTTTTAAGAGGAAATCCTGAGGATCTCACACGCTCAGCACCATCGCCCCTCTCGATCACAACAACAGCATCCCTGATCACAGCGCCTGCGGCCTCCAGCGCCTTCATAACCGCGATGGCCGTGCCACCGGTGCTCACAACGTCATCAACAAATATCACACGATCTCCTTTTTTTATACCGTTGAGATATATCTTCGATTTGGAGTAGCCCGTGACCTGGCTGACCTCTATCTCCCCGGGCAGACCGTACATCTTCTTGCGAATTATCACGAGCGGTATGTCTGTCACGAGTGAGAGCGCTCCGCCAATCGGTATCCCCATCGCCTCAACGGTGACTATCTTGTCGACATCAAGATCGGCGATCCTGATTATATGACAGACAACCTCTCTTATCAGCTCAGGTCTCGTCTCTGGAACTCCGTCTGTTATCGGATGGATGAAGTAGTTGTAATCCCCTCTCCTGAACACAGGCGCATCATAGAGCGACCTCTTCAGTATCTCGAGCAAAGCCAAACGCCTCCATTCACCGTAGCGCGCACTGCTTTAAACGGTTTTGGGCCCAGGTCCAGGTGACTCCTGGAATGCTGTTATCTTAAAATCGAGTGCCACACAGCTTGCTGCGGGGTGCACGCCGCAGTTTGACTCAATCCACTCCTGTCCTTCGGATCAAAGATGATTTAAACATAAACATCCGACATACTCATGTCTTTCGTGGGAGTAGCATGAGCGCAGCGGTGTTTCTCAGAGTTCTGCTCGTTCTCGCGATCATAGCTTCTGCTGCGCTTGGATCTCCCGGAAACAGCTACCATGAGGAGTACACGAACGTTCTCAGGGTCGCAGGCACTGGGCTCATCGATATCACCACATCTGCTGTGGACAGGAGATCCGGGCTGGAGTACTACAACGTGATGTATGGAGAGGGCGATTTCGAGATGGACTCCACACACGAGATTGCCACAGCGCCCTCAGGCAGATCCGCCCCCACAAACCTCACCGACACGACGCACATGACATATCTCGGCTCAGTCCCGCTCGTTGGAGTCAAGGTCATAAAATCCAGGTCGATCTATGGCGGGATAGGGGCTGAGATCCAGGAGAGCTTCGCGGTGACAGAGATGGACCGGATACAGAGGACGTTCTTCGGATCGAGAAGCCCCTGCGATTCCATCGCGATGGATGTCTCAGCAAGCTTCAACGGCACCTGGACAACAGATGCCGCATGGCACAAGATCTTCGAGAAGAAGGTTCGGGATCACACAAGCTTCCAGGGCAGGTTTGATGTCAAGAAGCTGCTCAAGATACAGGAGGGCAGTCATCCCCAAAACAGATTCAGCGGGATCGACTTCTGAGCGCATCTCGTGGTAGCTCTTATCAATCTGATAACCTGCCCGCAGAGGCACCAGTCCTGCTATGCGCTAATGGCGAGCGAATGAGTGCATTCAGCAACTAGCGTGCATGTCCCTCAAGTTGCTGAATACATAAGAGCGAAGAGCGATTAATTCAACAAAAAGTTTTTATGAAAGGGCACGCATTGCTAGAGAAGAGGGGTTACAGAAATTTGGTGAGTTTCCATGGATAAGCTCCGGAGGGTTCTTCTGGTTGAGGATAACGATGCTCATGCTGTGCTCATCCAGAGGATATTTGAGGAGAACGGCTCGGCCTGGAGCGTATCGCGGGTCTCGACCCTCGCAGATGCTATGAGATTTCTTGATGAAAACCAGGACTCCCTGCCAGATATCGTCATTGCCGACTACAGGCTGCCGGACGGCACAGGTCTAGATCTCACAAGAGGCGCCGGAACTCCTGAGGATGTTGGGTTCCCTCTCATAATACTGACAGGTGTGGGCTCCGAGAAGCTTGCTGTGCAGACAATGAAATCCGGTGCCATGGATTACGTCGTGAAGAGCTCTGATGACCTCCGTCACCTCCCATCAACTGCGAGCAGAATCCTGCAGGAGTGGAACACCCTGATGGAGAGGAGAAGAACGGAGATGGAGATCGCAAAGTGCGTCTCAGATCTTGAAGCCGACAAATTGAACCTCGATGAATTCATGGACAAGATCTCTCAGGACCTTGAAGAGGCGATCAGCACCATAAAGGAGACGAACTCGAGGATCAAGGAGAGGTTCGGCAATAACATCGATGATGATACGCTTAAAGATCTCTACAGGATCGAGAGCGCTGCTGAGAGGGCCGGCATGCTCACCGACAAGCTATTCGAGTACCTGCTGCCCCTGTACTTCGACAGCTCCCTTGTGAGGCTGTACATGCAGAACCTGGAGGAGCTGAAGAGAAGAAGGGAGAACTCAACGTAAATTCGCAGCAGGCGCTCTGAGATCCTGAACTCCATCTGCGTGGTCATATACCTGGAGTTCCACCGCGTGCGAATCGTCTCTCCCCGGATGATCTTGAGGCAACCCTTGCGGATTCCTATCGGATTTCTTACGCCATCATCCTGAGGAGTTGTGAACTGTAGATTGGTGGGGACATCTGATCTGATGAACAAACGGGTGTTCCACCAGCCAGCTTGGGTAACCAGAAGATCTTATTCAAATATCGCCATATTTCGATAAACTTATATACAACCCGCCCAGAGCCTGACCCATGCTCTCTGTTCCAAGACTGGATATGCAGGTCCGCATATTCAGCGCTCTCGCCGATCCGATCAGGATAAAAATCATCCTGCTTCTCTCGGGCGGAGATCGGTGTGTGTGCGAGATACTCCCTGCATTTGAGAGATCCCAGTCCACAATATCGAAGCACCTGAGCATTCTGTACAATGCGGGGCTTCTTGATCGCAGGATCGAGGGAAACAGGACGATCTACAGCATAAAGAACAGAAAGGTCGTGGAGCTTCTCGAGACCGCGGATGTGATAGCTCTTGAGCATCTTTCCGGTCTCGTGGAGACAAGAGGTGATTGATTGCAGAACATCATTTATGCGGCTCTGAGCGCGGGTCTTGAGAGCCTCCTCGAGTACCTCTCGGCGCATGTGCTGACATGTCTGATTCCGGCTTTCTTCATAGCCGGAGCGATATCCGCGCTCCTGAAGAAGGACATAATCCTGAGGTACTTCGGTGCAGACGCACCCAAATGGCTGTGCTATCCGGTCGCAGCGATTTCCGGCACTGTGCTTGCAGTATGCAGCTGTACCATACTCCCGATGTTCGCAGGAATAGAGCGGAAGGGCGCTGGCATAGGCCCTGCCACCGCGTTCCTGTTCTCCGGCCCGGCCATCAACCTGATGGCGATAGTGCTGACCGCGAGGGTTCTGGGTCTGGATATCGGGATAGCAAGAGCCATCGCGGCTGTTACCATGGCCGTGCTCATAGGACTGATAATGTCGTCTGTGTTTCCAGGGGAGAGGAGACCCTCCAGGAATCCTGGCTCAAAAGACGGCTCGGTGAGCAGGACCACGCTCCTCTTCATAGGAGTGCTCATAGCCATACTTCTGGTGGCGACTTCAAGCGCAGTAAGCATGACACCGAAGATCGCGATTCTCTCAGCGCTGATACTTGTGGCTTCCTACATTATGTGGAGACACTACACGCCGGTGGAGAGGCGCGCGTTCCTCGGCGAGACATGGTGGCTTGCGAAGAGGATATTCCCGTTGCTTCTCGCAGGTACGTTCGTGGTGGGTGTGATCGGGTACTTCCTGCCCATGGATCTGATAAGGATGATCATGGGATCGAACAGCTTTATATCATGCCTCACCGCCTCCATCATAGGCGCTGTGCTCTACATGCCGACGCTGCTCGAGGTCCCCATCGTCGGGACGCTCTTCGGCTACAGCTCGGGCGTCACCGCCCCGGGACCGGCGCTGGCGCTTCTCCTCGCCGGCCCATCGCTGAGCCTCCCAAACATGATAGTGATCGCAAGGGTCATAGGCCCGAGAAAGGCCGGAGTGTACGTCACGCTGGTCGTGCTCATCTCGACGCTCATCGGCATGATCTATGGAGCCCTTGTCTCCTGAGGGTCACAGGACCGGAGCGAATGAACAGGTAACAACATGCCCTCCAGCTCTGAGAGATCTGCAGCATGCAACACCGCTCGCAGTGTGCTGAGGATGACGATTGCAGCTCTTGCCATCTTTCTGTGCGTGCATCCAGCAGCATGCGAGAATGTTCTGATACTGACTGCTCCAGGATGTGCAAAATGCGCCGCCGCCCATCGGGTGCTGGAGGATGTGCTCTCCGGTTACGAGGATGTGCACATCCAGGAGTACACGTACACAAGCGAGGAAGGCAGGAAGATCATAAAGGAGTTCAGGGTCAAGGATGTGCCGTCGATAATAATAGACGGCTCTGTCATAGGATACAGGGATTACGATGGCAATGAGAGCAGGCTGCGGGATCTCATAGCATCTGCTCTTGAAGGAAGGATCGATACAAATGCTTCGTCTGAGACGCCATACTCACCGGAGATCTTCGGGAGCATCACGCTGTCCACGGCGCTGACGGTCCTTGTCGCCGGCCTTCTTGCGGGTTTCAACCCCTGCCTGCTCGCCATACTCGCGTTCCTTGCGACGACTGTTCTGTCAAGCGCGGGGCGCAGAAGGGATCTCCTTTTAATGATAATCTTCTTCTCGCTGGGCATACTCTCTGTGTACCTCGTATTCGGGATGGGCCTCTTCAGGATGATGCAGAACAGCAACACCGCCTCGATGCTCAGGCTGGTGCTGAGCGCGCTTCTTATCCTGCTCGGGATGATGCAGCTCGAGGATGCCAGGCGGCTGAACTCAACCGGACGCTCTCTGTTCAGGACTGACTGGATACTGGGATACTTCCAGGCTGCAGCTGGCGCTCAGAGCCTCGCAGCATACTTTCTCCTAGGAATGCTCTTCTCCATGGTCAAGGCCCCGTGTGTCGGAGCGGTTTACGTGGCGATCATCAGCATAATCTACACAAAGGGCTACGCATCATCAGCGGTCTTGTACCTGTTTCTGTACAACCTCGGCGTGGTTCTTCCCGTGATGCTGCTGGGCGGAGCCATAGCCCTCGGCATGCAGCCTGAGAGCGTCGAGCGTTTCAGGCACGAGCATCGCGTTGCGATCAGAATCATCACCGGATTGATGCTGATCGCCCTCGCGCCACTGATATACTGGGAGATGATATGAAAAGTCCGCATGCGAGAGCAGTGGCGTGCCAGAAGGATGAAAGAGTTGATGCGCCGCCAGTTTCACACAGCAACGATCATATACGAAAGATCACCATCATGCTTTCAGGGTAACCGTCTGTGAGGTTGCGGGAAATCCAGGATTGCTCTTTGTGTGTTCAGCAACTTAGAGGTCAAGCAAGCAGGTTGATGGAAGCACACATTCATTCGCCAGACCTTAGACTTCGTCGAAACTCTTCGACGCATTCGAAGATAAGTCGAAACGAGCGCATAGCATGGCTGCTCTCTGCGGACAGTTTATCATACGGATAGGAGCGATCCAAGATTTGAGCAGGAAGCATGCGCATCCAGTCAGACCGCGTGCTATTAACCGGCATCCCACATGAACTCAGTACTCCCAGGAGCGCGACCTCATTTTCATTAAGACCCAGAGCATGAGTTTCATCCTGGCTTCATGCTCTCAACAGCCTCCAGCTCTGTTGTATCCGCTGCCTCAGTGCCTGCTGCGTAGAAATCCTCATTATACGGCAGGACCACCATGAAGCCATCCGTGTGATCGATTGAAGCGTTTCCATCCATCAACTGAAAATCAAGCAGGTGGCCGCCAGCTGTTCTCTCATCGTTTATGAAGTGAAGGTGGTAGCCCGGGACGTTCAGCCCGCTCGCGTACGAGGGTGTCCAGAATCCGACGACTGTGCCGCTCTGGTTGTATAGATCGAAGATGCTCTGATTCATGACAGCAACCGTGAGATTCGGGTATGGTCTGGATTGAGCAGGCACGCTTCTGGTCCTGACATGGCCGAACTTACCATCGATCCTGATCGCGTAGAAGATGTTCCTTGTCGGCAGCACCTCCTCCAGGCATCTCTCCACCTGAGTCATGTTTGAGCTGCTGAGAGCCAGCTCCTCATCCGAATCAAAGAATGTGACATCTGCAAATGAGGTGAGCGTGGAATCTCTGACCTCATGAACGGAACCATCTGCCCTAACCTGATAGAAATGGCCATCAAGCCCCACCATCTCGCCATCGAGCGCATCGAATGTTCCGAGGCCGAAGTCCCCATGCACCCTCAAATCACCAAATGACATCGATCCCTCAAAAACACCATCCATGAGCGCAGATATTGTGGAGACCTGAAAGAGCACATCACCATATCCTGCGGGGCTGACGATCTGCATGCTCATGATGAGCGCTACTGCAACTGCTTCAACTGAGTGCCTCATAATACCTCACCGGCGCAGAAGCTCCGGTCCGGGCAAAAGCCGTCAGCTCCAGCACCGTTTTCGTTTTCTGCAGCAGATCCCATTGCTGCACAGGATATCTGATATAAGGAAATATAAAAACCATTCATTCGAGCTGCATCACCACGGCATATTCTGCACCCCCACTGCTTTCTCCACACGATCGGGAAGATCTGACAGAAAGTAGCGAAGTGCATGAAGCCCACAACCATTCAGAGTAAAGCGATAGATTGACATTATTCGCTCTTAGGACAGATGGAGTGCATTTATATGCGAGCAGGTATCAACAGTTGATATAAGTCTCAGGATGTGCCACATTTCCAGATGCACACTCGCATGGCTCCGGCCTGGTGCATGCTGGAGCTGTATGCAGATCAAGCAGAGGTATGCGAATGAGCAAGGTACATGTCGATGGGCAGGATGCTGGTGCTGTGACCCTTTATGCGCTGAGCACATGCATGTGGTGTAAGAAGACAAAGGATCTGCTCTCAAAGCTCGGCGTGAGCTACGATTATGTTTATGTGGATCTGACGAGCGGCGCTGAAAGGGCAGGGCTGATCGACGAGCTCAGGAGATTCAATCCGGATCTCACGTTTCCCACACTCGTTGCTAACGGGAAGGTGATCATCGGATACAGGGAGAAGGAGATAAAGAGCGCCCTGGGGGTATTGTAAGTGGTGAGCGATGAGGATGTGGAGCGGCTCTACCAGAAGCTCAAAGAGGATGCCGAATCTGCAGGATACCATCTCAACCCTGACAGATCATTCGTCATGGGGATCGTCCGCGGACTGCTGACTAATGAGGAGCGCTTCGGATACATGGCATGCCCCTGCAGGCTTCCCTCAGGTGTCAGAGAGGAGGATCTGGACATAATCTGTCCATGCGATTACAGGGATCAGGATCTCGCGGACTACGGGGCGTGCTACTGCGCTCTTTACGTCTCCGAGCGTGTCGCGAAGGGCGAGGATGAGCTGAGGCCGGTGCCGGAGAGGCGTGGATCAAAGCCAGCCCCTGAGAAACAGACCGGTGAGGCAAAGATCACAGGGCTCTCAAAGCCTGTCTGGAGGTGCAGGGTCTGCGGCTATCTCTGCGCCAGAGATGAACCTCCAGAGGTATGCCCGATATGCAAGGCCTCGCGGGAAAGGTTCGAGAGGTTCATGTGATTGCGCTCTACAGCACTGTATCGCCAGAGGGCGCTGATTTAGCTCCATGAGAGGGGCATCATGATATCATACCACATGATGGACTGGGGGCCCATGTGGTGGGGCGCATGGGGCTTGTTCCCCTTCATATGGATGCTCGGATACTGGCTGGTCTTTCTGGTCATAGCGTATCTTGTCTACAAAGATGCTGAAGCCAGGGGTATGAACGGCCTGCTCTGGGCGGTCCTCGTCGTGCTTCCATGGATCGGCATGCTGTTTCTCCTAATTTACCTGTTGAAGAGGGAGGAGATGGGAGGTTCGATCAGGAACGCAGAGTCGATCCTGGATGAGAGATATGCGAGAGGCGAGCTGACGAGGGATGAGTACCTCAGGATGAAAGAGGATCTAAGACGGGGAAGAGAATGAGGAAAAGGGCCGAGATCAGGATCTCCGGAATGACATGCGCCACATGCGCATCTACGATAGAGAGCGCTCTGAGGGAGAAGGGAGTCGAGAGCGCCAGCGTGAATCTGGGGAGCGAGACAGCTCAGGTGGAGTACGATCCAACCAGGCTGAAGCTCTCGGAGCTGGAGGGTGCGATCAGGGACGCGGGGTATGATGTTATCAACGAAAGAGCGACCGTGAAGGTGGGAGGGATGGTATGCGCCACATGCGAATCAACGGTCGCAGATGCTATTCGCGAGATTGATGGCGTCTCCGATGTCACTGTGAACCTGAGCACAGAGAAGGCGTATGTCACCTACAATCCCAAAGTCGTCAGCCTGGATGATATCAGGAGGGCGGTGGAGGACGCCGGATATCAGTACCTGGGCGTGGTTGGCGAGGAGTCCGAGAGCCTCGAGGCCGAGATCAGGGCCAGGGATCTCAGGGAGAGGATGCGGAAGATAATCGTGGGATTCGGGGCGAGCGCTCTCCTCATGGCGCTCATGTATCTGGCACCGATGACACACACCATGAGCATAGTGATGATGTGTGTGGCGACCCCTGCATTTGTGTATGTGAGCAGCGGTATATTCAGAGCTGCTCACAGGGCGCTCAGGAACAGAAACCTGAACATGGATGTGATGTACTCAATGGGCACCGGCGTGGCGTTCGTTTCCAGCGTCCTGAGCACATTCCGCATTCTGTCACACGATTTCATCTTCTATGAGACCGCGGTGATGCTGGCATCCTTCCTCAACCTGGGCAGGTATCTGGAGACCAGAGCGAAGTGGAGGACCTCAGACGCGATCAAGAAGCTCGTCGCACTCCAGCCGAGAACTGCGACACTTATCGTTGATGGCAGTGAGAAGGAGATACCGGCGGAGATGGTGAAGCCGGGAGATATCATCCTGATAAGGCCCGGTGAGAGGGTCCCGGCAGATGGCGAGATAATCGAGGGAGAAGGGTATGTGGACGAGTCAATGATATCAGGAGAGCCGGTTCCTGTTTTGAAAAAGCCAGGGTCACAGGTGATCGGAGGCACGCTGAACAAAAACGCTGCTCTGAAGATGCGCGCCATGCGCGTCGGAAGGGAGACATTCCTGGCGCAGATAATCGATCTCGTCGATAAAGCGCAGGGATCGAGGCCGGAGATTCAGAGGCTTGCAGACAGGGTGGTGAGCGTGTTCATTCCCATCGTCCTCTCAATCGCAATGCTCTCATTCCTGGCATGGTACTTTTTCGGGAGATCTTATCTGCCTGAGGACAGGATCCTCATGTTCGCAATCTCCTCGATGATCTCTGTCCTCGTTGTGGCATGCCCGTGCGCGCTCGGCCTTGCCACACCAACCGCAGTGACCGTCGGGATAGGAAGAGGTGCGGAGCTCGGAATACTCATCAAGAGCGGAGAGGCACTTGAGGCCTCAGACAAACTCACCACAGTGATATTCGATAAGACAGGGACGCTCACAGTGGGGAGGCCTGAGGTCACCGAGATCGTGGGTGATGAGCGGATGCTCAGGCTGGCGGCAGGCATCGAGAGCAGATCCGAGCACCCCCTCGGCGAGGCGATCGTGCGCATGGCGATCTCAAAGGGGATCGATATCCCAGAGACAAAGGACTTCTACGCATTCCCTGGCATGGGTGTTGTTGGCGTTGTGGATGGCGTGGAGGTTGCTGTGGGGAACAGATCCTTCATCTCGGAGCGCGGAACCAGGATACCTGATGATATGCTGGAGAGAGCTAGCGCTCTTGAGGAGCTGGGGCAGACGGTGCTCTTCGTCTCTGTCTCCGGCGCTGCAGCAGGAGCTTTCGCGATATCCGATGCCATCAAGGACTCAGCGAAAGCCGCTGTGCAGAAGCTGAAGGGGATGGGGCTTGATGTTGTTATGATAACTGGGGACAACATACGCTCCGCCAGGTCTGTGGCAGAGCAGATCGGGATCGAGGAGGTTCACGCGGAGGTTCTGCCACAGGACAAGGCATCTGAGGTCAGAAAGCTCCAGGAGGCGGGCAGGACGGTCGCATTCGTCGGTGATGGCATAAACGACGCGCCAGCCCTCGCACAGGCCGACCTGGGGATAGCGATCGGCTCGGGAACAGATGTCGCCATAGAGGCCGGAGAGATCGTTCTCATAAGAGATGATCTCATGGATGTTGTGAGAGGAATACAGCTGAGCAGAAAGGTGATGTCGAGGATAAAGCAGAACATATTCTGGGCGTTCGCTTACAACACAGCTCTGATACCAGTTGCAGCAGGAGCTCTCTACCCTGGATTTGGTATGGTGTTCAGGCCGGAGCTGGCAGGTCTCGCGATGGCCCTCTCATCAGTCACCGTCGTGTCCCTGTCGCTGATGCTCAAAAGGTATATACCAGATGTGCAAAAATAATTGAGAGGTTTCAAGATGGCAATAGATCCTGTGTGCAAGATGGAGGTCGACGAGGGGACCGCGAAGTTTGTGAGCGAGTACAGAGGCAGAAGGTACTACTTCTGCTCTCCCGGCTGCAAAAAAGCGTTCGATAAGGATCCGGAGAAGTATCTGAGCTGAGCAAAATGCTGAGTTCCGGGCGCGCACCATCTCAGCTGTGAGATCCTGCATCACAGAGTGCGATAGCCGGCTGGCATGGATTGCAGGAATGATTCAGCGCGTGCCCGAATAACATCCGTCTGAGTTCAATTATGCTGGCATGCGGCCTGCGCCTCGCAGCATGCCTCTGCAGGAAGGTGCTTTATGGATGACAATTACGATGTAATAGTGATCGGATCCGGAGCCGGGCTCATAGTTGCGCAGAGGGCTCTCTTTGAGGGGCTCAGGGTGGCTCTCATCGAGCACGGCCCTCTTGGCGGAACATGCCTCAACACCGGATGCATCCCCTCGAAGATGCTGATACATCCGGCTGATATCGTAAGGATGGTGGAGGATGGCAGCAGGCTCGGCATAAAGGCACACGTCGACTCGATAGATTTCGGATTCATAATGAGAAGAATGAGGGATCTGATCGAGACCGAGCGTGGGGAGATGGAGAAGGCGATCGGGGAGGAGGAGCAGCTCCGCTGGTACCGCAGCACAGGTGTTTTTGTCGGTGATCATCTCATCAGGGTAGGTGAGGAGGAGATAACAGCTCCCTGGATCGTCATCGCAGCCGGCGCCAGAACGCTTGTTCCTCCTGTGGCAGGTCTTGGCGAGGCGGGATATCTGGATAACGTCTCCGTCTTCTCATTAGCGAAACCCCCTGAAAGCCTGATCATCCTGGGAGGGGGATACATCGCATGCGAGTTCGGGCACTTCTTCTCCGCGATGGGCTCTGATGTCACGATAGTGGGGCGGAACCCCCGGCTTCTCAAATCAGAGGATCACGAGATATCGGATATGGCGCTGAGGGCGTTATCCAAACACATGCGAATCCACACGAACATGGAGGCGATACGTGTGGATCTGGAGGGCGGGAAGAAGGTCGTGACAGCGATCGATAGATCCAGGGGTGAGACAGTGAGCTTTGTGGGTGATGAGATACTCCTGGCAGCCGGCAGGCGTCCGAACACCGACATGCTGCAGCCGGAAAAGAGCGGAGTGGAGATTGACAGGGCCGGCTGGGTCAGGGTGAATGAGCACCTGGAGACCACAGCTCCCGGCATATGGGCCCTCGGAGACATCACTGGAAAGCACATGTTCAGGCACACCGCGAACTACGAGGCATCGATCGTGGCCCACAACCTCATCAATGCTGCCAGAGGAGAAAAGGAGAAGGTAAAGGTGGATTACCATGCAGTGCCGCATGCTATCTTCACATATCCCCAGATCGCGGGCGTCGGAATGACAGAGGAGCAGGCGAGGGCCAACGGGTACGATATCCTCGTCGGGCGTGCTTACTACAAACAGACAGCCATGGGTTATGCGATGGATGAGGACGGCATGGCCAAGGCGATAGTCGATGCCAGAAGCGGGCGGATCCTGGGATTCCACGTCATAGGATCCTCTGCACCGGAGCTTGTGCAGCAGGTCACGTATCTGATGAACGCCGAGAATCAGGATGTAACGCCGATGGCAAGATCGCAGGTTATCCACCCGGCGATAAGCGAGGTTGTGGCGAGAGCCTTCGGGAACCTGCATGACGGCTAAATGCAGCCCTTGTTGCTCTTATGTATTCAGCAACTTGAAGGATATGCAGGCCGGTTGCTGAATGCACTCATTCGCTCGCCATTGGCGCATAGCTTGACTGGTGCCTCTTCGGGCAAGTTATCAGATGGATAAGAGCGGCCCTTGTTATGTGCCTTCCACACATCAAGTGCGTGCCTCCAGACGCTCTCGGATGTGGACTTGCTCCGCGGGAGCACTGGTTCAGCCATCTGACGAACGTATGAGGGCGTTCAGCAGACACATGTTCAAAGCGGAAGAGCGACAAAGATGCATGGGATGAGCAGAACAGGAATCAGAAGATGAGAGCAATTCTTACTGACCGAGCTCGAGATCTATGCTCCTGCACGTCTCAAGCATTCTGATGCCCTCTTCTGTGGTCACATACTCGTTGCCGTGATCCTTCCTGACGTGAAGAAGGCCTTTTTTTGTGAGCGCATCAAGGTAGGAGTTCAGCATCTTGAAGTTCAGGTTCGCATTGTAAACTATCTTCGTCTTGTTGGCCCCATCGATGCATATCTCCAGTATATCTGACATGATCTGCGCTCTGCTCCGTCTGGACGGCATGTTGAGTGCACCTCTCCAACCAGCAAAGATTTTGCTGCCCTCTGACAAAATTGTTTTTCCTTGAAGAATATAAGGTTTGTCGATCAAGCCTGCCGCACTGCTGCAACCAGCCGGATCGATCTCTGGTTGTGTGCATGAAACATGCATGCAGTGCTTGCTCTTGTGTGCCCCTGAAGTTCACAGCGGCAGGTTGCTGGAAGCACCCATCCATTCGCCAGGAACGCATGGCTGGACCAGTGGCTCTCAGTGCAGGTCATCAGAAAGAGCGTTCGTGAATACCGCAGACGCCTTAACGCTTCCAGGCTGGCGGAGCTCATGACCATTCGGTCACCAGAAAGAGCGTTCGTGAATACTGCAGGCTTGACGCGTCAGGTCTCAGCGATTCGAGAAGATAGTTGAACACGAGATCACATAAAAATTCTGTAAAGCGGGCACGCTGGATATGCATTGCAGTTCGGGCCTGCAGGGAGATCGCTCAGCCCACGGACGTGCTCTGCAGCATGGATTTCACGTATCCTCTGAGAGCCTCGCCTGGCCTGGAGAGGTAGCCGGGCTCTATAACGGTTCCCGGGTAGATGCACGTGTGCACTCCTGTCTTAACGCCGTCCCCCATTATCACGCCAAGCTTTCTCCTGCCCGTGTCCACAAGCACGCCCTTGACGTAAGAGCGGATGTTTCTGTTATCATGCCTGAGGTTTGATACGATTGTGCCGGCGCCCAGGTTGCAGCCGTACCCGATGACGCTGTCCCCGACGTAGGAGAGGTGGCCTATCTTGGTGTTGTCCATGATTGTCGAGTTCTTTATCTCAACGGCATTTCCAACCCTCACGCTGTCCCCTATGCAGGATCCTGCGCGAATGTAGCAGTTCGGCCCTATATCGCAGTTCCTGCCGATCCACACGGGACCCTCGATGTATGCTCCAGCCCTCACCAGGGTGCCGCTGCCGATTGAAACATTCCCCTTGAGCGTGGCGCCGCTCTCCACATCCCCCTCCATGACGGGGCTCTTTCTCGAGAGCACAGCGTTCGAGGCTGTGAGTATGTCCCACGGAACGCCGACCTCAACCCACTCGCTGAGCTCGACAGCCCATATTCTTCTCCCAGCAGCTGCAAGAGCGTTTATTCCATCGGTGAGCTCATACTCGCCCCTGATCGAGACAGGCACCTCATCCATGAGCTCGAAGATATCCCTGTCAAGCAGGTATACGCCAGCGTTTGCCATGTCAGATGGCGGCGACGGGCTCTTCTCTATGACCCCCTCAACGAGCCCATCTTTCAGCAGAAACACGCCATAACGGCTCGCCTCAACGACACGATGTGTCGCAACACTCAGATCCTCCATCGACATCATGTGCCTGAGCGCCTCGACGTCAGGAAGCACATCCCCGTTTATGACGAAGAACCTCTCATCCGAGAGGTCCTGGGCGACCATCAGCGCATGGCCTGTGCCCAGCTGTTTCTCCTGTACTGCATAGCTGATCTCCACATCGAAATCGCTGCCGTCCCTGAAGTAGGATGTTATAACATCTCTGCGATAGCCCACAACGAAGACAAACCTGTTTATCCCAGCATCTCTGCATCTGACTACGAGCTCCTCAAGCAGCGGGGCTCCACCCACAGGAAGCATGACCTTCGGCCTGTTCGCTGTCAGGGGCCTCATCCTGGAGCCCTCGCCTGCAGCCAGTATTATCGCCTGCATGCTGTTCATGGCGCCTCTCCCGTGTACTGATGGATCACCGATGGATCCATCACATCTCCTGCCATATGCTTTCTGTTCATGGCACTTCTCCCTGCCTGGAGGGGGTTAAGATTACAGGCTCATGCCCATCCGCGTCTCTCCCTGTAGAGAGCGATCATCTTCTCCACAGTCTCGGGATCTATACGGCCGAGGGTGCTCACGGTCTCGAAGAACCTCCTGGGTATCCTCGCCTTCGAGAGATCGAAGCCCTCCCTGGTCTTGAACCTGTACTTTTCCAGGAAGATCCTCCTCCCGAGCTCTGTCAGCTCCTCCCGGCTCTTTGTTATTCCAACAGAACCCAGAGCATCGATCATGTTCTCATCTGTGTAAACACCTCTTGCGAAGAGGCATCCTACGAGCGAATTGAACACCCCTCTCGAGTCGTCCTCTCTGATTATCTGATCAACCATAGCGGCCGGATCGAGCTGCTTCTTGGCAGCCGTCTGGTCTATGCTGTATCCAGCGTTATCCAGATGTGAGTGTCTCACACCAACTAGCTGCCCGACTATGGATGCAGGACCTGTGTGGTATCCTGAGACCTCGTTTTTCCCCAGGGCCATCGCGAAATCGGTTCCGCCGTATCTGGAAGCAGCGAACTCAACACCCCTCGCAAGCGCAGAATAGAACTCGTTCGGCGCAGCCACGATATTCTCCATCGCCTTTACGTAGCCCTTCACGTTGTTCCACTGGAGCGGCACTCCCAGAGTCTCCTGAGGCGTGATCAGATCCCTCTCGTAGGCCTCCGTCGCCCACGAGAGCACCACGCCTGTGCTCATCGCATCCAGTCCCAGGCGCTCGCATGTGTCTATCAGCTCCAGCACACCCTCAGCAGTCGTAACCCCCAGGTTGCTGCCCAGAGAGTAAATCGGCTCGTAATCATAGCTGACCCTTCTCACCTCGAACTCGTGATGTGGGGTGAACGCGGTCTTCAGCATCGCTACGTGGATGCACCCTATCGGGCAGTGCGCGCATGAGACCCTTCTGAAGAGGTATTCCTCCGCGAGCCTCTCACCGCTTATGTTCTCTGCATCTGCAAACGAGCTCGACTGGAAGTTGCGTGTCGGCAGCCCCTTCAGCTGGTTCAGCACGTTCACGTTCATGGGAGTCCCGAGGTCGTGGTACTTCTCCATTGCGTCTGTCTGGACGACCATTCTGTAAATACGGTTGTAGACCTCTCGATATCTCTTCGGATCTGGGATCGCAACATCCTCTGTCCCCGATATCACGATTGCCTTCAGGTTCTTGGATCCGAAGACAGCGCCTAGGCCGAGCCTGCCGAAGTGCCTGTAGGTGTCGACAACCACAGAGGCGTACCTGACCATCCTCTCGCCGGCAGGCCCTATCCTGATGATGCTTCTCCTCCCAACTCCCCTCTCGACATCTCTCAGGATGACTCCAACGCGGGCGGCGCCGATCCCCCATATCGATGTGGCATCCCGTATCCTCACCGTATCATTCTCTATGGATATGTAGCAGGGGCGCTCAGCTCTGCCCTTTATCACAATCGACTCGTGGCCCGCGAACCTCATCGCCATTGCGAGCCTCCCGCCTGCGTAACACTCCCCGAGCTCTCCTGTCAGCGGGGACTTGAACTGGGCCACGGTCTTCGTCATCGCCGGGAACATCGTTGAGAGAGGCCCTATGCTGAAGATTATCGGAGCCTCCGGCGACAGGGGATCGACTCCAGCAGGAGCCTCCTTGAGCAGGAGCTGTGTTGCGACCCCTGTGCCTCCCAGCCATTCCTCGAAGAGGTCGTGCTTCTCCTCGACCCAGCTCTCGCCTCTGGTGAGATCTATGTAAAGAACTCTTCTCAGCATGCTTAATCCACCTCGATCAGCTTGAGCACATCATGCGGGCAGAATGCAACACATGCCCCGCAGTGCTTGCACTTCACGGCCTTGCCCTCGCTGTCGAGGGATATCGCTCCTATGAGGCACGCATCCACACACCTGCCGCATCCGTCGCAGAGATCTCTATCAAAAACAACACTCCCATCCTCTTTCCTGGAGAGAGCTCCCGTCGGGCATGCCCTGACACATGCAGGATCCTCGCACGCATGACAGACCACTATTATGGGGTCCCCCTCGATCCCACCCTGCGTCTTTATCCTTATCGCCGAGCGCTCAAGCGATGCACGCCCGGTGTTTATCCTGCTGCATGCGAACATGCAGCTCAGACATCCGATGCACCTCTCCGGATGGGCGACCTTCAACCTCCTCCGCTTCTTGGGCCTCTTCGCGGCCTCCGCGCTGGGTTTACCAGCAACAGCTCCCGCCATTTCTCATACCTCTCCTGCACGCTGCTGTGAAGTTATAGATCCTCAAGGGATATATAACCAATCAATCTCCTGAAGACAGATGATCTGACTGCGGATAAGCTGCTCCAGATCACGGAGAGCGCGCTGCATCTGAGGCATGCACCGCACGCGCCCCATTCGAAGAGTTTCAGATTCAGATGCTTCGAGCCGGCCTCCACGGATCTCAGATCAAAGCGCCTTCTCCATGTACGGCGCGTTCAGTCTGTAGCCGAGAGAGGCGTAGTAGCTCCTGACGCCTATGCCACTTGTGACTGTGATCCTGTCGTAGCCCTGATCCCTTGCCATCTCCTCAGCTCTCTCTATCAGCCTTGCGCCGATACCGCGGTGCTGCCATCCCCCTCTCCTTCCGAGAGGTACGAGCGGGCCGTATACATGCAGCTCCCTGATCCTGGCCTCGGCGCCAAGCCTCAGCCTGAGGAATCCGACGAGGGTGTCATCCACGGTATCAAAAGATATGAAGTGCTCCTTAGCTCCGCATGCATCATAGCTCTCTGTGTTCAATGCGATATCCCCCTCGGATATTCCGCGAAGCCCGGCCTCTCTGCACCTTATGCACACGCACCTCGATCCGCGCTCCTCGAGCCTCTTCTTTGCGAGCTGTCTGAGGTTGCTCTTCCTGACACCAGCCGCTATGAGGTGCGCAGGTATATCCCTCTGCACGCGCTGGAGCCTGGTGTACCTCGGGAGGATCTCCTTGATGCGTGATACCAGCTCAGCAGCCTCATCATCGTAAAGAGGCTCGTAATCGCCACGCATCCACATCCTGTGGAGCTCCGTTCCCTCGATAACCAGCGTGGGGTATATCTTGAGGTAATCTGGCCGGTAATCGCTGCTCTCAAACAGCTCCCTGAACATCCTGAGGTCCCTCTCGGGGTTCGATCCCGGCAGCCCGGGCATCATGTGGAACCCGACCTTCAGGCCAGCCTCTCTCAACAACCGGTTCGCTCTGATGGTATCCTTCACAGAGTGGCCTCTCCTGATCGCTTTCAGAACATCGTCGTGGATGCTCTGCACCCCGAGCTCGACTTTTGTCCCGCCGAGGAGGAGCATATTTTTAATGTGACCGCTCCGGCACCAGTCGGGCCTGGTCTCGAAGGTTATGCCGACGTTTCTCACGGCTGCACTGCTGTTTGCATCTGTCACCTCTCTGAAGGATCTCCAGCGTGCTCTGCTCACCGTATCAGGGTAATCGTTCATCGCCTCCAGACACCTCTTCACAAACCAGCACTGGTACCCCAGTGGCCTGGAGGTGATTGTTCCTCCCATGAGAATGAGCTCTGCCTTGTCGACAGGGTGGCCTGTCTCCGAGAGCTGTCTGAGCCTGGCAGCCACCTGGGCGTATGGATCGAAGCTGTGCTGTACCGCCCTGAGCGCTGCGGGCTCCCGACCTGTGTAGCTCTGCGGTGAGCATCTCTCGCCCAGAACGCCACCAGGGCAGGGGACGCAGGTGCCATGCGGGCAGCGGGCCGGGCTCGTCATGACGGCGATCACAGCAACCCCTGAGAGCGTGCGTGTCGGCTTTTTCACCAGCAGCCTCAACCGATCCCTCTCATCAGCTCTGGCTGCAGCGAGTATCTCAGGGTTGCCTGGAATCTCTGAAAGATTCAAGCTGGATGCAAGCGATCTCTTCGCCTTTTCAAGATCCTCCTCGCTCCTTATCACCCCTGATATGATCGCCTCCACGATATCCCTCAGATCCCTGTACATGAGCCTCTCTCATACCTCCCAGCGCGCATTGGGTGGCAGCCTCCCGGGAGATTCAGGCGACTCGGCAGGCCAGCCGAGGGAGATTATGGCGACTGGCACGACACCTTCCTCGATGCCCAGGATGTCTCTCACCATCCCATCGTCGAACGCGCCGTTCCAGCATGCGCCCAGGCCCATTGCATGTGCTGCAAGCAGCATGCACATCACAGCAGCATCAGCATCCTGGATCGCGTACAGGCTTCCCCTGTCACCATACCGCCTGCTCGATCGCCTCACATCAGCGCATACGACGATGTCCACAGGCGCGGAGGATATCTGGCTCTGGCCGTATGCGGCCAGGGCCAGAGCCTTCCTGAGATCCTGCCGCATCACAACCACGTACCTCCTGGACTGAAGGTTGCCCGCAGATGGCGCCAGCTCAGCCGCCTGAAGCAGCATCTCCACAGTATCCCTGGGTACAGGTTTCTCCTGATAGGCCCTGATCGACCTCCTTCCTTTAAGCGCATCGAACACGTCCATGAATCCATGTTGACAGTCGATGAATTTAGATTTACTCCTCTCATATCCCTGTCTGTCCGATCACTGAACCCAAAGCACGCAGCTCGAGGTCTGCTGGTGTTGTGCCACTGAGTCCCGATGGTGGAACACCGTTCAGCAGTTCAAGCCCCAGCTCGAGCCCGCGATCCGGATTTTGGAGACCTCGATCATCGAATTCCATGCGGCTCGCAGAGAACATGCTCAATATGTTGAGGTAAATTGCCCTCTTGGCGGATTTCTGGATAAACGACTATGGCCGATGATAGGGCCTCACTTGATCAGTAACTCAAGCACGCTCACGATATTGAGCAAATACCTCGCAGAGAGCGCACGGCACAAAAATCGTAAATATATTGAGCGTGGTTCAGCCAGAAAGGAGGCTTGTATGGATTTAGAGGAGTTCATCAGGAAGATAGACAGGCGGCAGATGATTGCAGTTCCAGCCGCTGTACTGGCTTTATCTATCATTATTCTGGCCGCAACGTATTTCACCACAGGATCACCGGTCAGAATGGGTATCGAGTTCACGGGTGGCACGCTCATAACAGTTCCCGCTGAGGAGCCTGAGTCGCAAGTCCTGAGCAAGCTTGAGGGTTATGATGTCTCCGAGCTGAGAAGGGTTGGAAGCAGATACTACATCCAGCTCCCCCCGATGGGATCCGAGGATTACAAGAGCCTGGCGCGGACTGTGAATGAGAAGTTCTCGGATGCTGAGCTCAGATACATAGGGCCTGTGTACAGCAAGCAGCTCCAGAGCGATGCTCCAAGGTACCTTCTGATGTCTTTCCTTCTCATGGCTCTGGTGGTCTTCTTCGTGTTCAGACAGCCTGTCATATCCGGTATTGTCGTGATCTGCGCCCTTGCGGACATAATAATAGCTGCAGGGATGATGACCGCTGTGGGCGTGAAGCTCTCGCTTGGCACGGTTGCTGCCCTTCTGATGCTCATAGGCTACTCTGTGGATACAGACATATTACTCACCGTGAGGGTGCTCAAGAGAAAGGGTCCATTAAATGAGAAGGTTCTGGGGGCGATGAGGACCGGACTGATGATGACATCCACGACACTGTCCGCGGTCATCGTGCTGATACTTGTATCGAGCATAATCTACCTGGTGTCCCCCAGCTTCACGAAGATCGATGTGATATCCGATATATCCGTGGTGCTCTTCTTCGGCCTCCTTGCGGATATGATGAACACCTGGATAACAAACGTCCAGGCTTTGCGGTGGTACATACAGCGGAATCCAAAGCTCGCCAGGGGTGGTAAGAGATGAGCCTTGCAGGCAGCATTTCAAAGGATCCAAGGGTTGTCATTTACATCGCGGCTGTGGTTCTCGCTCTGGTCTTCATGCTCACTCCGATACCCGGATATCTCGGAATGAACCACGGCCTCAAGTACGGCCTTGACCTGGAGGGTGGCTCGTGGCTCCAGCTGGAGCTTGAGGGGGCGATTGTCCAGCTCGATGTCGATCCTGTTAAGATCCTGGAGAAGGAGTTCCAGGGCGCGTGGGTCGTAGAGGATGTCTCAAGGAGAGGTGATAATTATGTGATAACGATAGACGGAAATGTTCCGGAGACGCTGCCTGAGGATCTCGGGTATCCTGGATCGAAGGTTCTGGTGAGGGCCAACACAACCAGGATCACAGTGCCTGCCTCCCCTGAAGGCGTTGTTGTGAACTACCTCAAAACGCGCCTCGATTCGGATGTGAGGATCGTTGGGCTTGAGCCGGTGCGCTACGAGATAAGGTCGAATGTGACAAGAGAGAAGCTCGAATCGATCCTCTCAGATGTCGGCGGCAGGATCGCCCCTGGAGAGGACGCATTCATCAGCGGCCTCACACCCGAGACTGTCGACGAGACCAAGGAGGTTCTCGACAAGAAGCTCAACCGTCTGGGTCTCAAGGATATCAAGGTCAGAGTCGTAGATAACAGGTTCATAACGATAGATCTCGCGGGCGTAAACGTCTCAACCGCCGAGGAGGTCGTGGGCAAGCCAGGAAAGTTTGAGATCCGCATCCAGGTTGGTCCGAACGAGACCAGGCATGTCGTGTACGGAGATGCCGTTGAGTCTGTGGAGCTCCCGAGGGGAGACAGGAACGATATGTGGGGCGTGCCCTTCACTCTCTCAGAGGAGGGGGCTCTCACATTCCAGCGGATAGCCAAAGAGGTCGGAGCCACCAGGAATCCGAAGGCGCATGAGGTATCGATGTACCTGGACAGGGATGAGATATTCAGCGCTCCTCTTGCCCCCGAACTCGCATCCGCTCTCGACAAAGCGCCAATGAGAAGCCTGGTCGCCGAGGTCGGCACAGGTGAGGCGGGATCCAGGAAGGCCAAGGAGCTGTACATCCACCTGAGGGAGGGCGCGCTGCCTGTGAACGTCAAGATCATAGGCTCCGGGCAGGTTGATGCTGCACTGGGATCCCAGTTCAAGTTCCAGGTGGCTCTTGCAGGGATCCTCGCGATACTTGCCGTGGGTCTCATGGTCTTCTACAGATACAGAGAGAGGAGGATAGTGCTGCCCATCGTCTGCACCTCATTCAGCGAGGTCATCATGATGCTCGGCATATGGTCTGCGGCTGGATGGCAGCTTGATCTCGCGAGCATCGCTGGAATAATAATGGTGATAGGCACCGGTGTGGATCACCTCTTCATAATAACAGATGAGCTCCTCCATGGGGAGAGGATCACAGAGAGGAACGAGCAGGAGGCGAAGGGCGTCCTGCTCACAGGCAAGATATACCTCGCGAGGCTCTCCAGGGCGTTCTACATCATCCTGGGAGCGGCTGCAACCACCATCGCCGCGATGATACCGCTCCTCTGGATGGGCTTCGGCGCGCTGATGGGCTTCGCCCTGATCACCATAATCGGCGTCCTGATAGGCGTGGGCATTGCAAGGCCTGCATACGGCAGGATAATCGGCTACATCCTGGGGGAGGTCGCATAGGCAGGGCCTTTCAGCCCCCCTTTTATTTTTGATCGTGCATTTCCCCTACAGGTCTGTCTCTGATAGTGCGATCGTGCTAAGCGCGTAATGGATGAGTTATTGTGAGATTGAGGATTCCTAAAATCCAGTTGGTGTAGAGCTTCTCTGATAACGCATGCAGAAGCATTCGCAGATCCCATAACAGAAGGTTAATGGGGATCCTCGATCGTCTCCAGGATGTGGGTTCCAGCCGGTGGGCACCTGCGCCCGTACAGGAGACTGCCTGCATTCCTGATCAGGTGGCGATGATCACATGAGAAGAATCGATCCGAAGCTCATGATGAGAGCGGTGTGGCAGCTGCGTGTGAGACGCAGACCCTTTGTTCTATCGCACACTGTGAACACGGCCTGCAACCTCAGATGCAGCTTCTGCCCTCACTGGCGCAGGCGCGGCCGCGAGATGCGCCTCGGGGAGATTACAGGGATGCTGGATGACGCATCGCGATTCGGCATAGGCGCATACAATGCATGGGCCACCGAGCCTCTGCTCCGGGATGATCTTCCAGAGATCCTGAGGCACGCGAGATCTCTGGGAATGATAACATCGCTGGTGACGAACGGCATTCTGCTGAGCGAGAGGATGAATGATCTCGAGAGCCTCAACTACCTCACGGTCTCGGTGGACGGTATCGAGAGTCTCAGGGAGATAAGAGGTATAGATATCGATGAGATCGTGGATGGCATCGTGGAGGCCAGGAGAATGGGAATTGAGGTCCTGATGAACTGTGTGATCAGCGATAAAAATCTGGAAGAGCTCACAAGCCTTGTGAAGCTTGCCAGAAAGATCGATGCATGGATCTCGTTCGAGCCGCTCCACGAGTTTGATGAGACGGAGTGCGATGATCTGAGGATCAGAGATATGGAGCGCTACAGATCGGCGATCGGGAAGCTGATCGATCTCAAATCAAGAGGCGCTCCGATCATAAACTCAATCACATACCTCCGTATGATACAGGAGAGAGATCCAAAGTTCAGATGCCATGCAGCGGATCTGATACTCCATGTCTCAGCGGACGGGAGAATTTACGTCTGCCGCGTACATGACGAGCCTCTGGGCCATGTGTCCGGGGGCATATCAGATGTCTGGCGCGAGTCTCGCGAGATGCGTAAAAAGGTATCAGAGGGCTGCAGTGGATGCATGTTCTTCGGCTACGTCGAGAACAGCCTGCTATACGAGATGGTCCCTGAGGTCATGATGCACTACGAGTGGATGTAGGCAGTGCGATGAAAACTTGCTCATACGTTGAGGTAAATTGCCCTCCTGGCAGATTTCTGTATGGATTGTGCCATAGCGGTTTCACTTGATCAGCAAATCAAGTACGCTCCCGATATTGAGCAGATATCGATGATCTCCACATGCCTGGTCCCCCTGTCTTGGAGAATTTCATCACGGAGCAACGCCCATCGGTTGAACTCCTGCAGATGGCCTGTGTGGGGTCTTGCGCCAGGCCGCAAGCAGCTGTGGTTTACCGCCCTGAGCATTACGGGATGCTTCAATCCAGATCGCACCGGTCTGTCCAGAAGATCTCTTATAACCGGTGATGAATCTCAGTTCATGCGTGTTGGAGTGATCACCAGAGGCAAGTACGGAGAGCGGCTCATAGATACGATAATGAAGCATACCGACTTCGATGTGGTGCATGCGGCTGTTCCGGAGCTGCTCCCCGGATTCATCGAGGACCCGGACGAGTTTCTCAGGAGCATCGACCTGAATGAGGACGTCTTCAGCGCGGACCTGATTGTCATGTACACGCTGCATCCGGATCTCACGCCTGCAATAGCAAAAATGGCCGGGGAGCGCGGGGTGAAGGCGCTTCTGATACCCGGCGGCATCGGAAGGGCAGGCTCGATAGAGGAGCTGCGCAGCATCTCTGAGAGGTATAACATCTACATAGAGGTCGATGAGATCTGCTGCACCCTTGAGAAGGTCGGGGTGGATGCTGTCGACGAGTTCGCAGAGCGCCTGGGAAGACCGGAGCTGAGGGTCGAGCTGAACAGTGGCAGGATCAGCAGGGTGGATGTGGTTCGAGGATCGCCATGCGGCAGCACATGGCATGTCGCCAGCGAGCTCATCGGAAAGAGCACCGCTGAGGCGCCATCTCTCGCAGGCCTAGCATGCCAGCAGTATCCGTGCAGGGCTGTGCGCGGCACGCCTGGAGGTATTCACACATCAGGGGATCTGCACAAGAATGCGATGGAGCGCGCTCTGGGCCTGCAATCAGAGCTCGATCTTCCAAAACAGTCGAGGCCGATCAGGATAAGGGGTGGCGTTGTTGAGACGTCGTGATGTTGTGGAGGCGACTGAAGCGGTCTTATGCAGAGCACAGATCTCGCTGCCAGGCTGGGTCGTCCGCTCAATAGAGAGCGCCCTTCGCAGGGAGAGAAACGAGATAGCGAGGTACCATCTGGAGGCGATACTGAACAACATACGAATTGCAGAATCTGATGGACGACCGGTATGCCAGGATACGGGCCTTCCTGTGTTTCATGTGGAGATCGGGGAGAGATTCCACCTGGAATTCGATCTGTGGGAGGCGATCGCGGAGGGAGTGAGGATGGCGACAGGAAAGGGCATGCTTAGACCGAATGTTGTGGATCCGCTGAGCAGGTCGAACACAGGGGACAACACAGGACCCGGCATGCCCTGCCTCATCGCGGATCAGGTTGCGGGAGATGCGCTCAGGATAACCGCATTTCCAAAGGGAGCTGGATCTGAGAACATGAGCTTCCTGGGGATGCTCAATCCAGCGGATGATCCGTTCGATTACATCCTGGAGAACCTCGCGGAGCGTGTGTCGAACGCCTGCCCGCCTGTGTTCGTCGGTGTGGGGATTGGCGGGACATTCGATCAGGCTGCAGCCCTCGCGAAGCGCGCGATCATGGGCGTTCCAGGGGAGAGCGAGGAGGAGCTTCTGCTTCTCAGGAGGATCAACAATCTCGGAATAGGCCCCATGGGGCTCGGAGGTGACACCACAGCTCTGGGCGTGAAAATAGAGAGGGCGTTCTGCCACACAGCATCACTGCCTGTGGCCGTCAACCTCCAGTGCTGGGCGAACAGAAGGGCGACTGCCAGAGTGACGGAGGATGGATGGAGCATAGAGTGAGATCCCCCCTCTCTGAGGGTGACGTGTCCAGATTCTCAGCAGGCGACATCGTCTGGCTGAGCGGCACTGTCTATACGGCGAGAGACAAGGCTCACCAGAGGCTCGGAGAGGTGAAATTCGATCTGCGGGGCGGGGTGATATACCACTGCGGACCGCTCATAAGAGACACGACTGTTGTATCAGCAGGCCCGACGAGCAGCGTCCGGCTGGCGCGATACCTTCCACAGGTTCTCGACCTCGGGGTGAGGTGCATCATAGGTAAGGGCGGGATGCCCGGGGCTGCGGAGCTCATAAGAAGAAGAGCTGTCTACCTAGCCTACCCAGGGGGATGCGGGGCTGCAGCCGCGAGATCCCTGAGCGTGCGCGGCGTCTCTCTCCCGGAGCTTGGAATGGCAGAGGCTGTCTGGGTGCTCGAGGCCACCGACCTCGGCCCCATGGTCGTTGCGATAGACTCCCACGGAAGGGATCTTTACAGAGAGGTGAGAGAATCTGCAAAGAAGCACCTGAAGCGCTGAGATCCGCTGCAGTGGATCTGAGATACCTCCTGAACAGAGGCTATCCTCCAGGTCCCGCGGTGAGGTTCGTGGCAGATCACTACCGCATCGATAAGGATTACAGAAACATCCTGGCCAGGGCCGTGCTCTCAGAGGATGTTGCAAGCTCGAGGAGACTCAAGGCGATCAGCCTCGAGGATCTCAGGGGCAGGGGACTGCATATCGATGGATACAATGTGCTGATCACAGTGGAGAGCATCATCTCCGGAGAGGATATCTTCCTCTGCGATGATGGCTTCATAAGAGACATGCGCTGCATCTTCAGGAAATACCGGAGATCCGAGGCCACGGATGAGGCGGTTCAGCTGATGATCGATACGATATCAAGAGCCAGGCCGTCTGAGATCCTTCTGCTCCTGGACAAACAGATAAGCAGGTCCGGAGAGCTCGCCTCTGATATAGGAGAGGCGTTCTCAGCCGCGGGAATCCCCGGCACCGCGAGAACAGCAAGAGACGTGGACAGGGCTCTGAAGAGCTCGTCCGCGGTTGTGGCCACAAGCGATGGCATCATCATAGATCGCGTCTCCAGCGCGCTGGACATCCCCGCACTGATAGCAAGAAGGATGATGGTGGAGCCGATCAGGATATAAGTGCTTCAGCTGTTAACAGTTGATGCTGTATTATGGTTCGCATCGAGATTCCTGCAGATCCCCATCCTGCTGCGGATTCCATTTGAATGCGCTGATGGAGAACCTGAACGGGATAACTCTGGAACCGGTTGAATGCTCTCAAATGGCGCAGCTACTCCTGCCATCTGCGCTCCTTCCTGTACCTCCACATAGCTCCGAGGACCTCCGCAGCCTGCTCCGGTGTGGAGTAGACAGGTATGCCGGCACGCTCCATTTTTATCGTATCGTCGATCACGAACTCCTTGGATGCGACGACCGCCAGTACTGGCCTTCCCATGTAGTCGATGGATCTGAGCGTATCGATGTATGATCCAAGCATCTCGGTCTGCATGACCACTATAAAGCTGCCAACGTCCTCGCTCCGTACGGCGATCTCTATGGTTCTCCTGACCTGATCAGGGGTCTGGTCGAACGTGAAGTCAACCGGGTTCATGCCCGAGACGTACTTCGGCAGCACCCTGCGGAGTTCTTCCTTGAGATCGGGAGAGAGCTCTGCGAGACGCATGCCGTTCATGGATATGGCATCTGCAGCCGCAACGCCCAGTGAGCCGGCGTATGATATGACAAAAACCCCATCGTTAACGGGCAGGGGCTGCTTCGAGAAGGCCCTGGCGAGCGCGAACATGTGGTCGTTGTCTCTCGCTCGAATGAGCCCGGCCTGCCTGAAGACAGAGCTGTAGATCTCGTCGTTCCCTGCAAGTGATGCTGTGTGCGATGAGACCGCCCTCTTTCCAGCCTCGGTCCTGCCGGTCTTCAGGACCACGACCGGCTTCCGTCTCGAGACCTCCCTGGCGACATCTATGAAACGCCTGCCTCCCTTGACGTCCTCAAGGTACATGCAGACCACATCTATGTTCTCATCCATCCCGATGGCCTCGAGCATGTCGGTCTCGTTTAGATCCAGCTTGTTCCCGATCGTCGCAATGATCCCGAAGTCCAGCACCTTCCTCAGACCCCAGAGATACCCGGCTGCATAAACTCCAGCCTGGGCTATGAGCCCCACATTCCCTCTGTTGAGCTCGTCCACGACCCCTATTGACTCAACCACGCCGCAGTTTGTGTTTATGATCCCGGAGCAATTCGGCCCCAGCAGCCTGCACCCGTGCCTCCTCACTATGGAGAGGAGCTCCCTCTCTATCCTCTTCCCCTCATCGCCGAGCTCTGCGAATCCAGCGGACTCGACAACGACGTACTTCACGCCTGCTGCACAGCAGTCCTGCACGACCTGTGGCGTCAGGCTGGCGGGCACGAGCACTATCGCGACATCCACAGCCTCCGGCACGTCCTTTATGCTCGGGTATGCCCTCACGCCCTGGACCTCTGATGCATTCGGATTGACAGGATATAGCCTGCCTTTATAGCCATGACTGAGCAGGTTATAAAACACGTTCCATCCAAGCTTCCCCTTTGTGTTTGATGCCCCGATCACAGCTATGCTCTGCGGGTAGAACAGGCCCCTAAGACCACCCACCCCCTGAGATGGCGCAGTGTCTGCAGCTGATGCAGCAGATGAGCTGTCAAGTATGATCCTGGCATCCGCTATTGTGTATCCCCTGGGATATACGAAGACAGGGTTGAGGTCCATCTCCTTTATGATCGAATGCTCCCTGACGAGATCTGATACCCTGAGGAGCATGCTCTTTATTGCATCGATATCCCCGGAGATGCCGCGGTATCCTCTGAGCAGAGGGTAGCCCCTGATCTCCCGGATCATCGACTCTGCATCCATTTCAGAGATGGGTATGGATCTGAAGCTCACGTCCCTGAGTATCTCCACGAAGATGCCGCCGAGCCCGAACATTAGAACCGGTCCGAATGTTGGATCCGTTGTGACACCGATGATCACTTCTATCCCGGGGCTGGCCATCCTCTGAACCGATACGCCGATCATGCCCAGCTCCCGGAATGCCTTCTGTATTTCATCGTATGCAGATCTCACAGCATCAGCGTCCTGGAGATTCAGCCTGACTCCGCCCGCATCCGATTTGTGTATCACATCTTTAGAGAGAACCTTGAGCACAACGGGATAGCCGAGCTGGTTCGCGATTCTCACAGCGTCATCGGCGCTGGATGCGAGATGAGCGCCGGTGGTCTCCAGCCCGGCATCCATGAGAATGCGCTTGCTCTCGTGCTCCATCAGATACGTCCTTCCCTCCCCAAGCGCCTGTGCAGCTATCCTCTCGAAGTTGCCGGTCATTTAAGCACCCCTGCTTTTTTCTGAGTGGATGGTCACGCCCTGGTGTTGTCGAGCATGCGTCAACCATCTGGCGAACATCTTTCAGGAAGATATACATTTTGTGTCAAGATGTGACAGACTCTGTAAAAGATCAGCACTCTCAAGTGGCCGGGAACCTGGAGGTCTGCGGGCTGACCGCTGGAAGCGCACACTCGCCAGAGCGCATGGCCAAACCAGTGTATCTATGGGTTATGGTTATCATATGGACAGGAGCGAAGATCGGGGCGTTGGATGCAGCTCTCGATGATGCAGTGCCTCTGGGATCCGGTTATCGATGGCGCCTGGCTGTGTGGAGTGCTTTCGCCATCAATCCACATGCGTTATGCAGGTCCAGTGATAGTAGCCGAAAACCGGCGTGCCAGTGACCTCGTCGAACTCATCGAGCTCGCAGCCGCATATCTGGCATCTCTCCCCTTCGGGGACCTCAATCTCGGCATCGTTCCAGATCACTATCACGATCGGAACATGTGATCTGCAAGGTTAAATTGTTTGCTCTCGGGCTGAGTGGAATGATGTTCGCTCAAGCTGCTGTGGTGAGACAGATCTCTCAGATAAAAGCCATGCCCGCAGTCTCAGATGTGTTATATGTGTCGGCCAGGCCGGGTTTATCTCCGTTGGGCATGAGCGTGTATGTCGCATTTTCAGTAACCACGACCACGTACCCATCCACAGGGGTCGCATCGAACCCATGTGTGACGAGCAGGAATGCAAGATCCTGAGATGTCATGAGAGGATCATCATATGAACTCAGCAATCCCATCAGCACGGAGTCCATGCAAAGTGCTGGGGCCAGAAGAACCAGCAGGGCGCAAAATACGCCAGTATGTCTGTACATCTGTCTCACCGATCGATACGTTCGACTGGAAGATATTTAAGACACACAGAAAATGAAATCAGTATCTCAGGACAATATCAATGGTACGTAATCGCGGTAGGCGCGATTTTGCAATCAAAGCTGCTGTGTTGAATAATTAAGGCCTATAAGGTTGAACGCCACCGGTTTTTACTATAATTACAATTTGTATGAATTGGCCCTATGCTATCAGATTCTCAAATATTATTCAAAACAACAATCAAAGCTATAAATTTATATGATGAAGTAATATTAATATAGAACACAGTATGCGAATGTCTGGACGGCGCATCAACCAGACTGTTTGCTGCCAGGCAGTGCGCGATGCGATCGGTGAACACCGGTGAACACCATGCATGTCATAAACTGATGCGAGAGCTGCACACAGTACAGCAACAGCAGCTCATGTCTGGCATGTGTGGGATCGCAGCGCTGCCTGCAAGTGGTGTGAGAAGAATTGCTGCAAGAAGTTACCTGATACTGATACAACACGAAGTAATAAAAAAGTTTGTAGGCCTCTGGCCTACACAGCTGGCATGACGAGGGATCTCTCGCCGGCAGCGCGGAACTCGCGTGCACCGCCCTTGCCGAAGCAGAGCCTGATGTCGGTCCAGTCGAAGACCAGCGCGGGGTTGGCGAATGCCACCTTGACCAGCGGGTTGCATGCGAAGGCGTCGCCGCGGCCTGCGTGAGCAGCGCTTGAGATGCCCGCATACTCGCCCTGGTGGCCGACGTTCATCGCGTAGTTCGGATAGTTGGCGCCCCTCAGCTCGAGCGGGTTGCCCTCGTCCGACTGGTACGAGAAGACGTTGGTTGGGCCGCACTGATCCTGCAGGTCGTAGCCGAAGAATCCAAGGCGTCCCCAGGCCTCCTTGTGCAGGAGCATGGAGAGATACCAGCCAGCAAGGCCTGCCTGGCTGTTTCCGGTCATTATAGCGCAGGTGATACCGGATGCAGCCGCAAGGACAGACGCCCTCTGGGATCCGCCGAAGTGATCCTCAAGCAGGGTCGGGAACGACTCGTACTGCTCGATGCCGTAGAGTGTGACCTCTGTGGCCAGATCCTTGACGACCTCCAGGTTGGCCGGCGCCTTGGCGAAGCCGCCGTACTTCTCCATGCCGTAATCGACGCCATAGTAGGAGAAGTCATCCAGGACATCGTTGGTGTACGCTGCTGTGGCGTACTGTGTGAATCCGACGCCTCCGGACATGTAGCTGCCCAGCCAGATCTGATCGTAGAGCATTGTGCCTGCGGCAAC
Organism: Methanothrix sp.; assembly: GCA_029907715.1. Lineage (NCBI taxonomy): Archaea > Methanobacteriati > Methanobacteriota > Methanomicrobia > Methanotrichales > Methanotrichaceae > Methanothrix > Methanothrix sp. The sequence continues at coordinate 44,624 of JARYLI010000006.1, read as the reverse complement.
CACGTTCAGAGACACAGCAGTCGGATCCCAGGGCTTGACCCTCGATGTCTGGACCATGTCAGCCATGAAGCCGAAGCTCAGGCCGCCCGGGTTGTTGGGACCGCGAGCGCGGCGTGCAGGCAGCATGTCGGACATCTGGAGGACCGCGGCGTGCTTCGCAGCATACGCCAGATCAGCGACTGCAGCCTCACCGGCGCACATGTTGTACGCATCGATGAACGTCATCGAGAGCTGCATCGCGCTCCACCTTGAGGTCGTTCCACCATCGCAGCTCCTGACAACGATCGTGGGGATGTGGATCGCCTGCCAGGTGGTCTTGCCGATGGCAGCCTTGAGCTGCTCCGCCTGGTCTGTCGGGAAGAGCTTGTTGATGTCTATGAGGTACTGCGGATCGATCTCGTCAGCGAGGTCATCATCTCCAGTGAAGACCCTGACGTTGCAGTCCTCAACCAGCCCTGGATGGGTCTCAACCATGTGCTCCTGGACCACGGCTGCGCCGGGCATCGCGTGGTTGAGGATCTCCAGGTAGTTATTGATCGTCTCGGGTGTGACCTCCTTGCCCAGGCGCTTCTCAAGCACCTCATGGGCCATATCGAGGCCTACGATGACGGTCCTGCGTATATCGTCCCACATCTGCTGCATCGCAGGGTTGTTGACGAAGTGCAGGTCGTCACCCTCAACTATGTACTCAGTGGAAGACAGCTTGTAGGGGACCAGCTGCCTCTGGCCCAGCGGAATTCCGCCGCAGTGCAGGTATGGGTTGTAGAATGATATGCCGCGCTTCCCCTCTAGCTTCTTGGAGTACTCCATGAACTCTCTCTTACGAGCGCTCTGCTCGGGACCGAGCCTCTTGTACTCGGTCTTCTGGCTCGAGAGGTCGAAGTCCTTTCCGAACTTCTTGGTCAGAGCCCTGACGAATAGCTTCTTGGTATGAAGTTTTGCCATTTATATCGCCTCCTCACTCCGGCCTGAAGCCCCACTTTGTCCTGAGCTCCCACATGTGGTGCAGGGCCTCCAGCGCCTCATCGAACTTCCTGGCGCCCACCTTGCCGCCGTAGGGTATGTTGTCGTACCTGAAGATCGTTGTCCGCTTCTTGAGCTCATCCTCGCTCATTGGCTTGCCGACATTGATCTTCTTGTCCAGCGGTATGCCGACCTGGTTCTTGACGTAGTAGACGTTGCCGTCGGCGCCCATCTCGGTCCTCGCCAGCATGTCGAACATCATGCCGTTCTCCTCAAGCCTCAGGGAGTGGCCGTGGACCGTGCAGCCCCTCATGGAGCACCTGGCGACATCTGTCATCTCAGAGTCCATCAGCTTCTTTGTGTACGCCTCGATATCCCTCTCGCGGGCCTCTATGATCTGCCTGCCTGAGAGGGTGCCTGGATCCGCGCCTCTGCAGTTGATAGCCGCCCAGTAGGACCTCCAGTACGGGATCGACGGGGCGAAGTACATCGAGTCAGCAAACTGGGAATACCTGACGCGATCTCCTGCCGCAGCGCCCGGTGTGGGCTCGACGAGCTGCCTTATCGGGCAGTCAGGCTCGCCCATCTCCTTCAGTGGTGGATGGGTGCTCGGGTAGTCGGCACCTGGGGCCCTGTGGCCCATGATAGCAACTACATCTGCCTCGGGAATATCTCTGAGCTTCTCGAGGTTTCCGGACATGTGCTTCCTTCTGTTGGCGCCAACAGAGGTGTTGCCGGGATAGTATTGGGGTGTGTATGCCATATTTATCTCTCCTCCTTCTCGTCACTATCCTTTTCAGACAGAATGGCCAGAGCTGATTCCTTCTTGGCTCGCGGATCGACCAGTCCGAGGATGCGCTTATCCGCATCCTTCCCGTACTTTGCGTAGTCGGAGATCGTGGAGATCTCGCGGAAGAATCTGCCTCTCTTTATCTGGAAGCCAAAGGGCAGCGCTCGCTCACACGCCGCCTGGATTCCAGGAAGGAACTCCTCGCCCTCGAGCTCCAGTCGGACCCTGCCGACCTTGACCCTGAGCTCCAAGACCTCGCCCCCAACCTCCACGAGGAGGTTACGGTGCTCCTCTATGGGCAGGCCCTTTCCAGGGCCGTATGTCACCGTCCTCGGGAGGTTTGGCCCCTGAATCATCATTCGGACGATACCTCCGCTCTTGTAGAGCTCGTTCAGGAGCTTCTGGGTGGTCTCTGGCGAGAGAAACCTGCTGGGCAGGATCTCCACCTGGACTGGCTCCGAATCCGTGTCTGATTTAATAGTGACCATGTGTTTCGCCTATCTTAGATTGCCTCCGCCACCGATACAATCGGCTCACGGAACTCCTTTATCTCTCCGTAGATGGCCCCGACGAGGCCGGATGTCATCTCGGGTGTGAACATCTGCGTGCCTGCATCAAGAGCCACAGCAGCTGCGACACAGGGTATGGCCATGCCTCTGGAGTGCCTGGTCACGATGTGGTTGCCGTTGAACACACCGGGACCGCCGCCGCCGTAGATCGAGTGGCTGAAGAACGAGAAGCCGACTGCAGTACCCATCACCCTGCCGAAGTCGCATGCAGGCAGAGCGGTCTCCTTCTCGACGAGGTCGTTGTAGTACAGCAGCGTCGAGGATACAGCCTGAGCGCCCCTCAGAGCACCGCAATTGACCATTGTGGCAGCGAGAACGCCAGCTGCGTTGTAAGCGTTCCACTTGGATACATCATTGGCCTCATACATCACGTATCCAGAGGGGAACTTCTTGCCGGGCTTTATGACCTTGTCCTCAAGCGCCCTCTCGACGACGCTGTGGACGACTGTGCCTATTGTGCCGGTCTTGCCGTTCTTCTTGACCAGATCATAGACCATGTTATCGGCATTGAGACCCTGGTACGCAAGAGCAAGGAGCTGATGTCTCTCGAATATGCCGATCGCGTTGCCCATCTCGAACTCGCCCATCTGCTCAAGTATTGCGGCGAGGGATGCGGCATTCATGGCGTTCCTCTTTGTGATCGCAGCGATGTGGTTCGCCATGACGTTCCTGTATGCGAAGCCCAGACCCTCATCGTTCTGGGGGATGTTGAGAACAGACGCCACGTTTCCGCCATTCATGCCGACGGTCTGCGGGTACTCGCCCCACACTGCAGCATGAACCATCGGAGCATCGAAGAGACCTGCCTTGAAGTGCTGGATTATCGCCTCTACTGTGGCAGCTGCGGCAGCCGTCATTCCGACCACGAACTCAGAGGCGATCTCCGCCCTGGCCGAGGGGATCTGGACGAGGAGCTGCTTGCCTCCACCGAGGACCTGCACATTGGTATCGTCACCGGGTGTTACCTGCAGAAGGGCCTTTATCTTCTCAGCGAGTGGCTTTGCATTTGCGACTATATCGTAGTTCAGCTCGCGGCCCTTGATCTGCCTTCTGCCACCAGCGACGCGTCCTGTTTTCAGTGCATTCTCAATTCCTGCCAGGTTTACTGCGACAGTTCGCCTTGTCAGTTTCGCAAGCTTTTGAATAGCTGCGTTCCTGAGTGGGCTGATGGCGCTGAGGTCAACGTCACTCTTTAAAAGAACCCCACGGTCACTATATATGTCTATCTTGTCAGACACGTTCCTTATCCTCCTTTACCTTCTAGCAGAAAGGCGCAATGGAAACCGTACCCTGGAGCGATGATACGACAGCAAGCCGTATCCAGGTCCGGCCATATCATTACAACCTCCCGCCGCTAATACAGTCGATGCATATCTACTTAAATGTTTTGATCGAGATTTGAAATAAATAATAAATTATTTTAATAAGATCGTGGAGGAAAATTATAATTAACAAAGTTTTTTAAAAAACGCCACGTATTTTAATAACTAAAGACACCAGATCTCACACAGATCAGAGAAATCGCATCATAGATCGCAGGGAGCAAACCGGATGGTTTTGTGAATGAACAATTTCTGCGCGATGTCCGGAGGATAGATTATTATTTATAATATTTTATAATTTATTCTGATGCGTTCTGCCTGGCGAATGCCGCTCACGCTCATGAGTCTGCAAATATGATATTTTACTACATCTATAGAGTTAGGTGGTGCAAAAATGATGACATTTGTTACTCTTCTCTGAGGTACAAAACATTAAAAAGATATTGACTTTAAATTTAACAATTGAAAAATCCATATGAGCTCTAATGCCTGGGGTTCGGATATCACCTTGGTCAGATGTTAATGAATCTTAAGCCTGCAGAGATTATCCCAGGAATGCGATCGAATACCCTTCATACGATCTCCTGAGCCGGACACTCGGATCTGAACCCTTTAAAATCGCCGGAGCGTCTCATCGCCATCCATATTTCAGATAGAGGTGCATCCAGAACGTTCCCGTAGACCGTCCTGAGGTAAGGACATCCCCTGACGCCACCGTCCACACCCACATGCAGCCAGCGTCTGCCTGCCATGCATCCCAGCATCTCGCCCTCGAAGTACGTGCTCGCGAAGACTCTTGGCCCGTCCTGGGATGAGTTCATCTTCCTGTAGAAGCGTATGATCTTCTCCCTGTCGATACGGGTCAGGCGCTCCTCCTCCCTCTTCGGTACCGCCTCCCACACAGATAGCTCATGAACCCCTAGATCTCTGGCAAGCTCGTAGAGCTCCGGAAGCGTATTGACCCTCTCGGAGTTCACATGAGTTGACATCGTCACCATCAGGCCTGCCTTCAGCCCCATTCTGATGGCATCCAGAGCCCTCTCATGGGCCCCGATGACGCCACGGATCTCATCGTGGATCCTCGAGTCAGTGCTGTAAACACCTATGATCAGGTTGTAAAGGCCTGCATCCCTCAATGCATCAGCGATCTCAGGGGTCATCTCAAGCCCAGGGGTGAAGAGATTTACGACAGCCCTGTCCTTATCCACATGCCTCACAAGATCGATGATGTCGGGCCTGAGGAGAGGATCTCCCTCGGTGAACGTGATTATGCACGCACCCAGATCCAGAGCCTGATCTATGACGCTCCTGATCGCCTCTGAGGAGAGCTCGCCCTCGCCCTCCTGGAGCGTGCAGTGCTCACACCTGCACCCGCACCTGCGTGTCACCTCTATGCTTACCGTCTGGGGGACCTCCCTGCCTATCGCCATCCTTGCCTCATTCATGATGAGCCGCCTGAAGGGCCCACTTGGTATCGGTGGCAGCCAGGTTGAGGGTATTATCGCATCGCTCCTCACAAGCGCAGGCTTCTCCTCCGCCAGCCTATCATTTATCTTCTTCAGTATCGGCTGGACCATGAGTGAGAGAGCCCCATGCGCCTCGATCCTCCGAGCCTCATCGATGAAGTCGACCGTAAGGGCTGCGGTCTTTAGTAGCTGAGTCATTGATGCGTAATAGCCCCCTGTCAGTTATAGCTTTATCGCTCTCCTGGCAGAGCTCCTGAACTCCCCTGTGCCCCTCTCTGAGATACAGAGCCGCTGCAGTTCTCCAGGGCATGCACCTCTGCATGCTCGCCTCGAGATCGGTCTAGCCACATCTGGTGTTCACAACCGGCCCCTGCCGCAGTCTCACACCAGATAGATATAAGTAAAAGTACCCATGGTTCTTGTGCGTTATCTCGATCATCAGGATGGTTATGAGATGAGTCTGAATAAAGGAGATATTATAAAGCTGGAATATACAGGGATCGTGGACGGCAGGGTGTTCACATCCACAAGCGCAGATGTCGCAAGAGAGAACGGGATATACGACGAGAATGTGATATACGGTCCCAGGATCGTGATACTGGGAGCTGGCCAGATAGTTCCCGGGCTCGAGGAGGAGCTGATGGGAAAGGAGCCGGGCCAATCAGGATCCGTGGAGCTGCCGCCGGAGAAGGCATACGGCGTTCGCGATCCGGAAAAGATTGAGACCGTGATGCTAAACAGGTTCAAGGAGGATAAGCCGTATCCTGGGATGCGCGTCTCTGTCGATGGAAAAATAGGGGTTGTTACAAGGATCGTCGGGAGAAAGGCGACGATCGACTTCAATCATCCATTCGCCGATAAGAGCGTGAGGTTCGACTACAGGATACTGGAGCGCATAGAGGACAGGGAGGAGAAGCTCAGAGCAATGATCAAGATCTTCAGCGATATCGATCTTGAATCCAGGATCACAGACGACGTGGCTGAGATAATAGTCCCGTGGGAGATATCCTACTTCAAGGACTGGCTCATGATAAGGCGCTGGCTTGCAGATATGGCCCTCAGGACTCTGGGGCTGAAGGAGGTCAGGTTTGTCGAGAGGCATACCCCCGAGGACAGGTTACGTGCTGAGCTGATATCGCCTCCTGAGAAGCCGGCGGAGGACTCAGAGTCGGGAGAGACTGAGAAGCCAGGGCAGGAGAATGTGGGTGCGGACTCTGGAGAGAACTCTGACAGCAAGACCCAGCCCTGAAAGTATAAACAGTCACCCAGCCTGAAGAGAGTATCAAGCCATGATCCCCTGCAGCAGGTGCAGCAGGCCCTCGGTGATACACCAGCGCTACTCGGGCCTCAATCTGTGCGCTGAGCACTTCGAGGAGGATGTGCAGAGGAAGATCCGTGAGACACTGAGGGCCTGCCGGATATTCTCCAGAGGGGGCAGGGTGGCAGTCGCCCTGAGCGGAGGGAAGGACAGCTCTGTGCTGCTCTACACGCTGAAGATGATATTCTCCCACCGCAGGGATATCGAGCTCGTCGCCCTGATGGTCGATGAGGGCATAAGCGGCTACAGGGAGGGCACACTGCAAACTGCCTCTGAGCTTGCGGATCGGCTTGAGGTGCCCTACATCACCCTCAGCTTCAGAGAGGAGTTCAGCATAACCATTGATGAGATCGCAAGAGAGGATCTCAGCCAGGCGCCATGCACCTACTGCGGCGTCATGAGAAAGCACCTTCTCAACAGATCAGCTAGGGAGCTCAACGCAATCGCGCTTGCCACAGGCCACAATCTCGATGACGAGGCCCAGACCGTGCTTCTGAACTACCTGAGGGGCGATGTCGACAGACTCTTCAGGCTTGTACCGAAGCGCCACAGGGAGGGGATGGTCTACAGGATAAAGCCCCTGAGGAGGATCCCGGAGCGCGAGGTCGCAACCTACGCGATGCTTCATGGTATATTTCCCCGCACCCACAAATCCTGCCCGAACGTCCCCAGAGCGATGAGGCTTGAAGTCAAGAACATGCTCAACGATCTGGAGGCAAGACATCCGGGCACGAAGTACTCGATCCTGAGGGGGTTCGACAGGATCCGCGAGCTTGCGCCCGATGTTCACGTTGATCTCCAGCGGTGCGAGAGGTGCGGCGAGCCTGCGGGGAGCAGTGTTTGCAAGACATGCCAGCTGCTGGAGGAGTTCAGAGCAAAGCCTTTAAGTCATAAAAGCGAGAACTCATGCCCCGATGTTCGCCTCGGTAGCTCAGCTGGTCAGAGCGAGTGACTTGTAATCACTAGGTCGCGTGTTCGAATCACGCCCGGGGCTTCTCCTGTGGGGGTTATCATGCAGAGATTGATGGTGCTGGTGATCGTGGCGTATCTCATGCTCTCACCTGTCCTCTCAATACCGAAGGTTGTGGAGAAGGATGTATCGAAGAGCGAGCTAGATGAGCTCGAGGAGCTCTTCTCGGGCAGGCAGGAGGGGCAGACAACAGCACAGGCCAAACCCGTCGAGGAGATATCAGAGTACTCAGGCTATGTTTCGACAGACCGCACATCCATAAGCATGATCTACAGCCCACCTTACATTGGTGATCTCGTAAACAACACGCTGTTCTCAGAGCTGTCAATGCTCATGAACGTGAGCATCTCGCCTCCATACATCTCGCTCAACATGACAGCGCCCAGGACAGGTTACAGAATACGCCACGTGATAAGCTGAGACGCTGATCGGCTGTGAGAAGTACCGACCCAGCCATCTTACGGAATAACGCATCAAGCCTGCATGCCACCAGGCTGGAGCCGGATACATTTATGGGGCTGTTTTCCAGCAGTTCATGCCGGCCTACCGCCGGACAGCTGCGATACGCCAGTGGAGAGATCTGGAGGGCACAGCCTGCCCTCAGACGCGTCTCCTCCTCTTGATGTCCAGGCGTGCCTTGCATCTCGGACATGCCTTCGGCTTGCTCACCCTTGCAACCCACTGGTATCCACATTTAGTGCACTTCATCTGTTTCATATGTACATGGTTGTAATAAGAGTATTAATAACTTTCCATTGATGATAATATTTTGATGCCATGAACCATAATCATATTTTTTGATTTTTGTTCTGCGTGCACAGAAAGTGAAAGATCACATAATATTAATATAAATTAATATTATCTACTGGTGTGGATGCATGCGCCCTGGGGAGGAGTATAACCTCGATATCGATGCCGAACTCCTCCGCGTAGGACCTGATCCTGCGCTCTGCATGCTCCACCATGCCGCCGGATGTTATGATGAGAGAGCTCCTGCCTGCTATCGCCTTGAGCACACACTTGTCCACGACCCCATAGGAGAAATCAAGCTCCAGAAGCTCCTCGTTTGCGACCATCTTCGCCTTAGTCCCCATTGCGCCGATGTAGCTCACTGCGCCAGATGAGAGTATATCGCGAATCCTTGAGGGCGGGGTGCCGGAGATGTCGCATATGTATATCCTGCCCGGTTTCCTCCCCGATATTCCAGCTGCTGATTCTATCAGGTGCATCAGATCCACAATGTTCCTTGGCATCTCGTCCACTGGCGCCAGGAGCCCCCTCCCCAGCATCTCCCTGTAGATCTCCAGAACTGCGGGAAGCTTCAGGCGAGCCTTCCTGAGTGTATCGGAATCCGCGAACACCTTCTCCGGCGGGCCGGTGCGCACAACCTCCCCGCCGTCCATCAGCACAACCTCATCAGCCCAGCGGTACGCGAGCTCCACGTCATGGGTGGAGATCACCACGGTCTTCCCGTAGAGGTTCAGCTCATCGAGCATCTCCATGATCTCCTCAGATGTCGCAGGATCCAGGTTGCTTGTCGGTTCATCCAGAACCAGAACCTCCGGCTCCATCACCAGGATCCCTGCTATGGCGACCCGCTTCTTCTCCCCGCCGCTGAGGTGATGTGGAGGCCGGTTCCGGTGCTCCTCCAGACCCACATAGCTCAGAGCATAGCCAACATATCTCTCGATCTTGTCTCCCGGATACCCCAGATTAAGAGGACCGAATGCGATGTCCTGCTCAACAGTGGGGGCGAAGAGCTGGTCATCTGAGTTCTGAAATACCATGCCCACACTCTTCCTGACATCCATGAGAGAGCGAGAATCATACCTCATCGGCTCGCCCCTGAAAAGGACCGTTCCAGATGATGGTCTGAGGGTACCGTTGAGCATCAGCAGCAGTGTGGATTTTCCAGCGCCATTGGGACCGACGAGGGCGACCTTGCTGCCGCTCTCTATGGAGAGGGTGACGTTCCTGAGAGCAGCATGCCCATCTCCGTAGATGTAGCACACATCCCTGAGCCCGAGTATCTCGCTCAAGCTGATCCTCCCCTGATAACCGCGAGCAGCAGTGCTGTGATCGAGAGAATGTAAATAACAGATACTGCAAGATGGTCCAGCCTCACAGAATGGCTCTCCACCAGAGGCATCCTACCGCTGTAGCATCTCGAGTCCATGGCCACCATCAGCCTCTCTCCCCTCTCCCAGGCCCTTATGAAGAGAACACTGGCGAGCATGGCGGAGGAGCTGATGGAGCTCCTGATGCTTGAGTATCCCATCCTCATATCCTGAGCGCTGTGCACCATCATCGCCTCCTCAAGGAGGACGAAGATATAGCGGTATATGAGCATCGAGAGCTCCACCAGTGACTCCGGCAGTCCCATGGATCTCAGAATGGCGAAGATCTCAGTCATGGGGGTTGTGAGGGCCATGAAGAAGAGTGAGGATGTGCCGCCGATCGTCCTCGATACCAGAAGCAGGCCAAGCCACATCCCCTCGCTGCTGAGCCTGAGAGCGCCGATGCTCACCAGCGCCTCCCCGGGGCTGATGAGCGCGACGACTGAGGCGCTAAGGAGCGCGAAGGAGAGTGGTATTGCGGTCAGACCGATGTAAAGCCTCCAGGGTATCCTGGCCAGCGCGATCAAAGCAGCGCTCAGGCATGCTGACACAGCAAGGGGCACAGCAGGCATTGGGGATGCGATGCATGCGATTATTGAGAACACGCCTATAGCGAGCTTGAGCTTCGGGCTCACCCCCCTCAATCCGTTCTCATGCGCATAGTCGTCCAGGAGCCTGTGCATACCCTAGTTTCCGTCCCCAGCGTTCCTTCTGTAGTACCCCAGGAAGTATCCTATGACCAGGCCGCCGATCGCTGCCTGGAGGCTGAAGAATAGGCTCTCGATCTCGCCGCTTGGCGGCTCCCAGAGCGGCTTCAGCCATGGGGTATAGCTTCCGCCTGTCAGCTCCTCTATCACACCCTCAGCCTTCGAATCAGCGCCCTCCCATTCGTGCAGACCGCTCTGACTGGTCCATAGGAATGCCACGAAGAAGATCAGTATCGATGCGAGTGCTATGAGCTCTCCTCTCATATCATCCCCCCTGCAGCCTCACCAGATCCATTTTTGATACCACATTGAGCCTCAGCAGAACCTCGCTCCTCGCCTGGAGTATGTACTTGAACATCAGAGCCGAGACCACACCCTCTATGACCGCCAGCGGCACCTGTGTGATCGCAAACACAGCAGCAAACGCCTTCAGTGACAGAAGAACACCACCATCAGCAGCCGGAAACGCAAGCGCGAGCTGCAGCGATGTCACGATGTATGTCGCGAGATCTGCCAGCGCAGCTGCCAGGAAGACCGCAAGGTAGAGATTGAACCTCTGCGTCGCTCTGTAAACCAGATAACCCACGACAGGCCCGGCAATCCCCATGGAGAAGACGTTCGCCCCGAGCGTGCTCAGACCTCCATGTGCCAGAAAAAGCGCCTGGTATAGGAGAACGATTGTGGAAAGGACGGATGTTATCCAAGGCCCAAAGAGTATGGCGCCTATCCCGGTGCCTGTGGGATGCGAACAGCTCCCTGTGACAGAGGGGAGCTTCAGGGAAGAGAGCACGAATATGAAGGCGCCGGCTACCGCCAGGAGCGGCATCGTCTCGCGCCGCTCGCGCGCCATCCTGCCAATCCTGCTCACCCCGTAGGCCACGAAGGGAAGCGATGCTGCAAACCAGATCTCCCACCAGGGATGCGGGAGAAACCCCTCCATGATGTGCATGAGCCCTGATCCGCGTAACAGATATATAAAGATTACTTGATTATGTATCAAAAAAGTTTAACTCGGATCCCGACGATCTCATTAATGGGATTGACGCTGTGCTTTTGGGAGTGTGTAACAGTGATGTGAGTTCTGGAAGCAGATTGCCGTGCTTTGCAACAGCCCAGCACCAACAGAAAATGCTCATGACGCAGGGTCACCCATGCGGAAGAAATTGATTCTCTTACGATGTTATTTTCGGGTACATCGTCTGCAAGCCTGCAATTTCCGGTTTGGTTGTCTGGACTGTCAAGCGCGAGGAGCCTGATGATGCCAGCCCCTTCTCATTCCCTCCGGAACAGTCTCGAGGATGATGCTGTAGCTGCCCCTCGCGCTGCCCGCGTTGATCCTCATGCTGCCCTTGCCGAGCTGCAGATCGTCGTCGATCGTGAGACTTATGTCACCAGCTACCTCACCAGCTTCAGCTCCTTCCCCGGCTCCTGCGTCTCCGAACCTGATTCTGGCCAGCTCCGCATCTATTCTGGTTATATTTCCCGATTGCGAGAGAGCGATCCCTCTCAGCTGGTAAACATCCTGCGCGACCCGGAGAACGCCTCTGTACGTGATGTTGCCCTTGCTGATCTCTGCCTGTATCTCCTCCAGGCTCATGTTCGATGAGAGCAGCTCCCTCGCTTTTGCCGGATCCACCTCCCTCATGCCCTCGATCCAGATGCTCAGCATGGAGGATACGTTTTCGCGCAGGGCGAACCCACGGTAGTGTAGCATCGGGATCATGCAGCCCTCCTGCATGCACATCCCATGACGCAGCACGTCCAGCTCCTGCGGAGGATCCGGTGAAGGCATATCCGGAGGGGCATCCCTGCTCAGCGAGCCTGAGAATGGAATGCAAGAGGATGAGCCGATAACAATGAATCCAACGATCATGGCTACTGCCAGTTTATGCATCAATCACACCACGCCCAGATGCTCCGGCTGAGATGCAAAGATCTGCTGCAGTTGCATGGATAAATATGCAGTGCGATATGCATTACATAAAGGTTATCAGGATTGCTGGCCTGCTGAAGGCCAGCCGATCCTGCAGGGGAACCCCATACCATAGTCATCTCTGCATCTTTCCGTATCCCATACCTCTGGGACCCTGAGCTCCGCCCATGGGCCAGTAGGGACACTCCATGTATTTTCCTCTCGTCTCCGCGAGCGTCGTGTTGTTCATCTCCGCTATCTTCTTCTCCCTCAGCTCTCTGATCTCCGTCAAAGTCATGTTCTCCAGCTCGGCTCTCTTCTTCTCCCTGAGCTCCCTGATCTCCGCAAGCGTCATGTTGTCGAGATCCTCCTGCGTGAGGTCATCCATGAGCATCCATAGACCTCCGAATGGAGCAATGCCGAGACCGCGTCCATCACAGCCACGGCCTGCACCTGGCGCTCCGGCCCTCGGACCCTGAGCTCCGCCCATGGGCCAGTAGGGGCACTCCATGTATTTTCCCCTCATCTCCGCGAGCGTCGTGTTGTTCATCTCCGCTATCTTCTTCTCCCTCAGCTCTCTGATCTCCGCCAAAGTCATGTTCTCCAGCTCGGCTCTCTTCGTCTCCCTGAGCTCCCTGATCTCCGCAAGCGTCATGTTGTCGAGATCCTCCTGCGTGAGGTCATCCATGAGGAGCCAGACGCCGCCAGGCCCCACCTCAGGGCCATACCCTCGATCATAAAATCTGCCACGCATGCCATCATGCATGGACATCGCTGGCACAGCAAGAAGCGCTGCGAGCGCCAGCACACCCATAATCTTCAGTCCTGACACATCATCACCTCGCCCTCTCGGGCAGGATCTGCTCTGTCTGAACGATATAAAAGAGGCATGCAGGACGAACGTCCATATAGTCGGTATTTTCAGACCAGAAATGTTCAGGATTGTTCCTTTCCAGAAACAAACCACTCTGCAATCTCTATAACGTTTGTTCTACCCCATTCCCTCTTCTTTATCAGCTTTCTCCTCTCCAGAGAGTTCAGGATGCCGCTCAATGACGACTTCGGTATGCCGGTCTCGTATCGAAGATCCGCCTGGGTCATCCGCCCGCTCCTCTTCAGAAGCGTCTCTATGACGGCCTTCTCCCTGCTGGTCAGAGTCTCTATCACCGCGGCCATCTCTCTTGTTATCTCTATCGGCTCAGAGCCCGGAATGAAGGGAATTCTGGTGGCATCCTGAGGCTGATCAGCATCCATCGCGACATCGTGAAACTCACCCTCGGAAGCGCGCTCAGAGCGGAGCGATCCATCCGATTCCATCCGCTGGATATCCTGCGGGCTGATTGCCTGTGGCTCATGTTGCGATGGTACTACCTGCGACCCCATCCTTCTTCTCAGGATCAAGAAGGCACTGCCACATGCGATGAGCAGAGCAGATGCTGCCGCTGCAAAATACGCCTGGCTCTTCCTTCCTGGCGGCAGAGATGCATTTACCGATGATGCGTTCGAGCCTGCCAGGAGCGGCTGCCTGTATTCGACCAGAACAGAAGGATCCACCAGATCGTATCCCTGAAGATCGACAGCTAACGACTGGTTTGTGGATGATACAAGATAGCTCAGGCCATCTGAAGGGCTTATGCTGCTGAGCATCGCGTCTCCTGGAAGGTATAGCATCATGCTGTACCGCTCGTATGATCCATAAGACTGGATCTGAAGGGTCCATGCATCTCCAGCCTTGGATGTGAGCGTGTTTGTGAGGGCATAGAGCTGGGATGTGGAGTTATCGTAGGTGTACTGGGATGATCTCAGAAATGGAAGCCCCTCAATGCTGTCCGCGTACCCGGTTATGAGCGCCTTGCCGGTCCAGTCGAGGTAAACGTTCAGAACGAGAGACCTGTTCTCATCAGCTGATAGAGCGGCACTGCTCATTACGAGCAAAAATAGGACGCAAATCCAGAGGACCTTTGCAGCTCTGATCAACAGCCTGGACGTTTGATTCATACTGCCTTCACATGCGCTGCTCTTCTGGGTCTACTTGCTTCAATACGTAGAAATGGTTTTCGATGTCAAAAGAGATGCTGATCTCACACGAATTACGTTAATTTACACGGATATTGTAATGATACGTATGCGTGTACCTTTATGTGCTTCAGGTGGCTCAACTCCTTGCACTCACTCGCTCCGCAGAGCCTCGATCGGATCCAGCATGGCGGCCCTGTTGGCAGGATAAACTCCTGCTATTACTGTGGAGACGGCTCCGAAAAGCATCCCTGTGAGCATCGACTGTATCCTTATGGCGGAAGGCAGACCTGCAAGAGATCCTATGGCAGATGATACGACGATGCCTAGCACTATCCCGATGATGCTGCTGACCACCCCCAGCAGGCCGGCCTCCAGGAGATACTGAATGCGGATATCCCGCGTTGTTGCGCCGAGGGCCTTCATTACCCCTATCTCCCGAATCCTCTCCTTCACGGTGAGCATCATCACATTTGCGATGCCTATACCGCCAACGACAAGCGATATCGCGCCTATTCCAGCAAGCGCATACTTGATCATGCTCAGTATGCTCATCAGGGAGGAGAGCATATCCCTCGGTGTCGTCGCATCATATGCCTCGTCCCTGTGATACCTCTTCAGATCAAGCTTTATCCGGTCGACCACATCATCGATGCTCTCAGGATCGTCGACCGTGACCTGGAAAGTTCCGTAGTAGTAGTTCTCCCTCCCGAGAAGCTCCTTCATGGCCCTGTGTGTGACATACATCTGGGTGTTGATGTTACCCACTCTGATTCCGGATGACTCCTCCTCTCTGAGGACCCCCACAACCCTGAAGTCCATGTAATTGTCCTCGTAGTATATACGGATCCTGTTTCCCGGCGAGATCCTCATTCTGAAGAGTCCATCGGCGACGCCGCTGCCTATTACAATCGATGTGTAGTCGGATTCTGTGAGAAATCTCCCCTGAGAGATCTTCGATTTGAGATCGTGCTCCTTTTCCGGATCGACCCCGACCAGGGTGGCGGAGGCGTTTGTATTCCTGAAGCCGATTATCACACCTGCAGATGTCTGGGGAGCCACATTTCTCACTCCAGGAATGTTCTCCAGGAGCTTCGTGTCCTTGTCTGTGAACTTTGCTGGCTCCTCAGGGCTCCTGGCTGGCGGTCCTCCGAAGCTGAATCTGCCCGGGATCACATGTATGACATCGAGGTCCAGTGTGCTGAACTGTGATGAGACGCCGGAGTACAGCCCCTCGCCAACAGAGAGCATGACCACTATGGCCATAACCCCTATTATTATTCCAAGGCTGGACATCAGCGTCTTGAAGCGATCTGCCTTGAATCCTATAGATATCAGATCCAGGATGTCGTAAAGCTTCATGTTGCAGCTCCAGATCCTAAACTTTCAGCCTCTTCCGCCTGTAGATGTAAGCAGCCGGTATCAGGAGCAGAACCGCCACGCCTGCGAGGAAAAGGTTGTTCCGTTTAGGCTCTACTCGAGGCGGTGAGTATCGCGTCACATATGCCTCAGACTCATGCCAGGTCTCGCCGTTCTTGAACCGCGCCACAAAGCTCAGGTTGATGGGCGCATTAAGCTCTGTCTGCCCCAAGGGATTTACCTTGAAGCTTATCGTGAAGACCTCGTCAGGGTCCATGGTGCCTATGTAGTACTCCTCGGGCGAGAACCTGACGCCCCTCGCAGATGGAATTATTGTAACAGCGTTCACAGTATTCTCGCGCGGGTTGGCAACGTTGAGATTGATGCTGCCCATGGTCGTATCCTCTGCTCGAGTCAGTGTGACTGCTGCTGGATCCACCTTCACAGGTATCGTTCTGTGGATCGTTATGCCATCGTAACCACCCTGCACCTCGAAATCAAGAAGATGCGTACCCATCGTGGCGTTCCCGGAAGCCCTGATCTTGTAGTAGATCGTGATCCTGTCTGTTGGGCCGATCATCCCTAGGTTACGGTAATCCCCTGTGAGAACCTCGATCATATCAGTGCCTGTGAGCCTTGTGGCATTGAGCGGGGTCGAGATGAGCGTGCTGTGGGCTGATGTCCCGGCGACAGATTCCCCGCCGGCGCCGTAGCTGGCTGCGCCGTTCTCCAGCTCTATGGCGATCACTGCGTCATCCCCAGGCATGAGGACAGCCGGATCCACGGTCGGTTGTATGTTCACCGGCATGTGATACAGGTAAGCGCATGCGACTGAGATGATGAGCAGCAATGATATCGTCCACATTGGAAATCTCATGGTGATTCCTCCATCGATGACTGATCCAGTATTCTGCCGTCCCTCATTCGTATAACTCGATTGCAGTACTTTGTGATCTCAGGGTTGTGTGTGACCATTATGATCGTCCGGCCTTCTCTGTTCAGACCGCTCAGAATATCCATTACCTCCTCTGTGCTTTTGAGATCGAGATTCCCTGTTGGTTCGTCAGCGATTATGATCTCAGGGTTGTTTGCAAGCGCCCGGGCTATCGCGACCCTCTGCCTCTCTCCTCCGGAGATGTTGAGCGGGCTGAAATCCGCCCTGTGCACCACGCCAACCGACTCCAGCAGCTGAATCGCTCTGGCCCGCCGCTCATCACGTGGCATGCCTTTGAGCATCATCGGCAGCTCGACGTTCTTGAGCACAGATATTCGCCCGATGAGATTGAAGGCCTGGAATATGAAGCCTATTCTGTCTCTTCTTATCATCGCCAGCTCCTCCTCGGAGGCCCTGCTCACATCCTGATCGAGTAACGTGTAGGTGCCTGCTGTTGGCCTGTCGAGACAACCGATGATGTTCATGAGCGTTGACTTCCCGCTGCCCGACGGCCCCATCAGCGCCAGGAAATCTCCGGATTCTATGCTGAGGTTGATTCCCTTCAGCACGGGAAGCTCTGCATCGCCTGTGATGTATGTCTTTCTTATGTCGCTGAGCGATATAACCCTCAATCCAGCATCACCACGTGCACCAACATTACCGTTCATGAGATCCGCGGAACGATAGATAAATTGTGTACCGATCGAACGTACAGTGAACGTACAGATCGTTCCATTTCGCAGAAGGCCACCTGCGCGCTCTCAGACAGACCTCAATGCGGGATGCATGCAAAAGGCTGAAAGAAACTGTTACCAGAGCGTGCTGCTCTGCTCGCAGCCTGCGAGATAATCAGCCCGTGATCAGACCACCATATTCGCGCATGTGATCTCTCCGATCGGCTGGAGATTGCGGATCCTGTGCCCAGCATGCGGTCTTGAAGCCCATAGTCATAGTCTACGGCCCATCCGCGATCTCATGGCTTGAGCCTCCTTATCTCCACATACTCCACGCCGTCATCGGTGTATGCGAACACCATCATCTTGCGCACGCTGTGAGCCAGACGGACCGCTCTGGAGAGCACGGGGAGGTGAAACACATGATCACCTCTCACAGTATGCACCAGGTACTCTGAGTGCGTGCCCCTCTTTTCCGCATCGACGCTCTTGTACACCCTGAAGTGCGTGCCGAACTTGAAGCCTGTCTTCACGACAAGCCTCCTGTCCCTCAGATCCCTGTAGACCCGGTACTTCATATCAAATTCATCCTCGATCTCTGACGCCCTTTTCATCAGCTCCTCAAACGGGACTGGAGCACCTGATCGGTCAACGAGCTGGATCATGCCCCTCTCAAGAAGGTATGCGGTCTCCACAAGCGAGAGCTGGAGCCTCTCTCCGATCATCTTTCCATAAAAGCCGTGCCTGTGCAGCCGCTCCGATGCCGCAGGGTCCCAGAGCACCACCCTGTCATCAAGAAGCGTCGCCTGCCCGCCGGGCTCTGCAGCCTCTGTCCTGCCTGCGGGATTCGATACCCTCACCTCGTAGTATGTTATATCGCTCTCCTCATCGACGACCGCAAGCATTAGCCGTCTCCTCATCTGGCTTGAGAGCCTCAGCGGCTCAACGATCCTCTCCAGAGGCAGCGGAGTCCTCTCAGAGACGACGAGCACGTAGAACTCTGCAGGCGTCTTTCCGGGGTGACCGCCGCGCGGGTAGACCCTGAAGTCCGGTATCCCGGGCTGGACATAGTAGCCCCTCTCCCTCAGGTCCTTGTAGACGACATACCTGAACTCGAAGCCCTTCTCAAAGGAGGATGCGAGCTCGAAGAAGCTCCGGAAGCTCAGGATATTCCCATCAGACTCGATCCTCAATCTGGATCTGTCGAGAAGATATGCGGCCTCGACGAGCGTCAGCTCAAGCCCGTCCTGAAGAGGCCGCCCGAAGTAGCCCTGCTCGTAGATGGCCCTCACAGCATCTTTTCCGAGATGCACCCTTCCAGACTCAAGCCTTCCGAGCAGCGGCTCATCTGACATTCTCAGATGCTCAGCCTGTCCGGCCATATGCCATGGACCACTCCGATGGCTCTGTCCACCGTCTCGTGCACATCAGCAGCGGGGTAGCCGCATGAGAGCATGTACGCTTCAACATGGTTTGGCACAGCGATCGACATCTGCTCAACCATCGAGACCGTCTGCATGATCGTGTAATCGCCGAGCTCGAATGGTATTATCGCATCTGATACAAGAAGCTCGAATATCTCCGGAGAGATTGGCCTCTCAAAGCCAGACAGAAATGCCTCGAGGATCTCGCTCGTCCACTCGTGCCGTCTTCCGCCCGCATCCTGGTAGGGTATCACGACCACCTCGCGCGTGCTGGCAAGCCTCTCGACGAGCTCCTGCGGTGTCGGGTGCCCCTTGAAGATCAGGTTGAGAAAGTTCGTGTGCGGTACCGTCGTCGGCACCTTAGAGGCGCGTATCGAGAACTTTACGTCCTTGAATATCGTGCCAGCATCTGCACCCTGATGCCCTGCGCCCCTCCCGAACTGTATGGCGCTTGGCGATGCGCGCACGACCGTGTGCGGATCACCATGTCTTCTGTCGATATTCCCGATCATGCCGCAGAGACCGAGAGGCCGCGCGGCATATGCAAGCCTGCTCAGGCCTGTCGTGTTGCAGCTTGTGCACTGCACGACCTTTGGCTTCGCCTTAAGAAATCTCTCGTAGTTCTCAAGCCCGAAGAAGAACTCCCTCCTGAGATCCTCCCTCACATCATCTGTGAGCTGGAAGCCCTCCTCCTCAAGGCCCTTCTGCAGCTCATCCCTGTGGGCTCCCCCCATCAGAGCGACAAAGCAGCCGTGTTCAAGCCCTGATTTCAGGTAGGGGAGCTCCTCATCCCCCGGTGTGCCGATCATGATAAACTCGGAGCTATCGAAAAAATCCCTGTATCCTCCCTCAAGCCTGAAACCCGCGCTCTCCCATTTTGCTCTGTCCTCGTCACTGCTGGCATATGCCCTGACACCGCAGATCCTGATCATCTTCCTCAGCATCGATACAGCTCTGGCGTGCGGTTTTCTCACGAGCACATTTATGTCGCCACCGATGCCGGCTGCCTGCTTAACGGCATGCAGGGCGAATATGGTCCTCTTGCTCTCCGTGCCATCAAAACCCACAAAGCCAGCGTTCTTATTCAAGTACGATCACTTCCTGCGCGGTGTTGAGAAGGCACCATATTTAAGATTTCTTGGAAGGATATCGGGGCGATATTGTTCTCCCAAAGGTTAATATATCGCTCCTTAGAATGGCATATGGTGGTGGATCGTATGGGAGGAAACGGCTTCGCAATGGCAGTGATGGTGTTGGGTTTCCTGATCGCATTCATGTTCCCGATATATCTGCTGTCGGCACTCTTTGGTCTGACGTAGTGCCGTTACAGCATCATTTTTATCGCACATTGGGTTTCTCAGCACTGCGCTGGCGTCGTGAGGCATCTGTTTACCGGCAGTTCGTGGTGTCTACAGGGTCGATAGAATCAGGCCTGGTTCTGGCTGCAGGCGTGGGGTTTTTGGGTCTTCTGCATGCTTTTCTGGTTGCTTGCTCGAATGGCTGAATGGTGCGTCAGGATTCAGCATGCATTGACAAAATGCCAGATGAACCCGCGGTGTCGCATGCCTATCAATGATAAAGCGCGCAACCGCTTTTCTCACATGCTGCTCTCCCTGTTTACCGGATATGTTCTGTAGAGCTCCTTCCTCCTGGCCTCCAGCAGATCCGGCGTTCTGCCCATGAGTTCCGCAGCGCTCAGCACCCTCACGCCGGCATCTTGCGCCCTCCTGTAGACCTCAGGGATCCTATCAGCATGAGCCAGATCCCTCATGAAGTGATGATCTATAACGATGGTTTTGATGGACGTGTTACTTATTATTTTTATTATATTATCCACAGATCTTCCCAGATCCTCCTCCGAGTAGCGGTAGCCAAGCAGGTATGTCATCGGGCCATCGAGGATCAGGGTCCTGGGATTCTCCTCGAGTATGAACGAGACCTGATCATCCACTGCTGGCCCCTCGACATCGCTTGTGTACAGCACCTTATCCTCCCCGCATGAGATTGATGCCTCAATAACATACCCGAGCCTGTTTCCGGTGCCGTGGTACACAGGCTGGGAGAACCTTATCGTGATGGGCCCGTGGCTGAACTCCCCACCATCCGCGATCCTTATATCCTCGCCCTCGATCCTGCTCAGAAAGTAATGGGCTCGACGCTTCTGGCTGAAATTGATCCTGTTCTTTGGATCCTTGATATAAACGATCTTTCCTTTGTAGATATCCGGATCATCAGGGTTATGATGATCGTAGTGGTAATGCGTGACGATTATTATATCGCTGGATTCCGCGATGCCTCTGACATCCTGCCATGCTGCATTGAGCCGTTCTATTTCAACGGGATGCGGTGGCAGGCCGTATCTTCTTGGACCAAGTGAGACCGCAGGATCTATCATGACTCTGAGACCTCCGGCCTCCAGGCATGTGGCCATCGATCTCACGCCAAGGCTATCGAAGGCAATGGGATTCAGGTTCATAACGCCTCCGGCTGCTGGAAAGCTCCGGGATCAGTAAGGAGCGCCTGATGTTTACCGGTGTGTTTATCAGAGTTAGATCTTCCGGTGCGAGACGCCCGAAAAGCAGCCCACAATCCCTCACAGTATTTAGCATGGCTCGATCCACCGAAGATCTGCAGCATCGTCCTCTAAATAGTAGTAGGAGATGGCAATGTCAAGATAAGGGCGAGATCGAATTCATGCAGGGTTTGAGGCTTGAACTCTTTCCCACCTGTCTGTTTTGTCATCTTCAGATACCTGTGGCTTCATCCAGCCTGGGAAGGCCCGGAGAGCAGATCCAATCAGATTCTGAAGGCAAGTATCATCAGCAGAGCCGCAAGCAGCAACACCCACAGCACAATCGCTATGGATGTTGCCCTTCTGGCTCTGTCAGCCTCCCACCAGTTTCTGGGAAGTATCCCCTGCGCTATGAACGTTGCAACGCCAGCAAGGTTCACGGATATCAGGTTAACAAGAAAGAGCAGGAGTGCGCCGGTTGCATGTGAGACATACCCTGCGCCCAGGAGCAGACCAAAAGCAACAAGTGGAGGTAGAAGGGAGACTGCGACAGCCACGCCAATTATCACAGCTGGGGCTGCAGTGGTGAACGCCAGAACACCTGCACATCCTGATGCGAACGCGACAATAACCTCTGCGAGCCCAACACTTGTTCTTGATCGGATCTCAGGCATCGATGGATCGACCGGGAGAACAAATCCAAGAAGAACCGACAGGATTATGGCAAGCGAGATCCCGACGAGATCGGTCCTCAGTGCATTTCTTGCCAGTGTCAGATCTCCCAGCGTGGTGGCAAGCGCCAGGGCGACATTCGGGCCCATCAGCGGAGCCACCACCATTGCACCGATTATCAACACAACATTGTTGCTGAGCAGGCCGGCTGCTGCTATGATGGATGACAGAACTATCATGGCGATGTACACCTTGGTCAGCTTCGCTGCAGTCTCCAGGGACGAGTAGAGCTCTTCCCGGCTGATCCGCTCTTTCGAGACCTTGTTATCCTCTGGAGATACCTCTGTGTGACTTGGCTCTGCCCTCTCCGGCATGCCCGGTATTGTGGCCATAACTGGGATTATATTTATCCTGAAGCCATCCTCATTAGAAAAACGATCTGATATGAGGTCTGTCAGAGCCTCGGTCTTCTCGGCGGATGCAAGTATTCTTACGATTATCTCCTCTGTGGAGAAGCGCTCCCTCCATACGCCCAGAACAGGATACCTGTAGGAGCCAAGGGATCTCAGCAGCATAACATCGAGAACCTCGCCCCTGCCGTCGAGCAGCTTCTC
Organism: Methanothrix sp.; assembly: GCA_029907715.1. Lineage (NCBI taxonomy): Archaea > Methanobacteriati > Methanobacteriota > Methanomicrobia > Methanotrichales > Methanotrichaceae > Methanothrix > Methanothrix sp. Next base: position 22,285 of record JARYLI010000006.1, on the reverse strand, counting down.
CAAAGCCTCAAGATTCCTTTCTGGAAGGACCACCTCGATCAGACGAAGCTCCATTTGCGGACAAGCTCCTGTGGTAACCCAGACGCTCGATCATGATATACCTGTTGATTGACCGGTTCAGGTATTCAGGTCAATCATGTTCTGAAGACCCGGCATACCATGGATGGTTTGTGCATCTGTGACGGACTCTTCACTGACTGCATCTCTTTCAAAGGGGTATGCCTACCGGATCACGAGCTCTTTCTCGAATGCCGTCAGGTTCCTGCAGCCATTCCCCCTGACAACAACGAGATCCTCAAGCCTGACGCCGCCAGTATCGGGGTAGTAAAGCCCGGGCTCGACGGTGACCACATTGCCCGATCTGAGCATCTCCCCACGCTCGCTCAGAGATGGGCTCTCATGTATCGACAGCCCGACGCCATGGCCTGTTGAGTGGATGAAGCCCTTCTCCTCGCGCTCTTTGTATCCAAAATCATCGAATGTCCTGCACACAGCCTCGTGCACATCAGCCCCGCTCACGCCATCCTTTATGCACATCAGCCCCGCCTCCTGAGCAGCCTTCACAGCATTGTACATTTCCACGATCTCCGACGACGGCTCCCCGCGGACGACTGTGCGGGTCATGTCCGCAAAGTACCTGCTGATCTTCGATCGAGGGAATATGTCTATGACTATCGGCATGTCCGCGGGAAGCGGTCCAGTGCCCCTTGAATGCGGATTGGAGCTCATGAGACCGCCGCAGACTATTGTATCCAGGGTCTCGCATCCAAGCTCCGCCAGCCTGAGCTCAACAGCGCATCTCACTCGTTCAGAGGTGAGAGGCGCGCCGTCTGAAACAAGAATGCCACCAGAAGGTTTCGATTTTTTGATGAGTTTTACTGCGACATCCATCGCAGATTCACATGCCCCCTGGACATCCTCAATCGCGGAGATCTCCTCAGGCGTTTTAACAGCACGGACACGCTCGAATGGTCTGTCCAGGAGTACGAGATCGAATCGCCCAGACAGGCCTCTGTAAATGCCAGCCGGAGCATTCGAGGGCATCCCCAACCGCGAGATCCCGCGTGCAGAGACGAACTCCTCGAGGACCCTCATGTATGCCTTCTCAGCACTCCCGAGCTCTTCGATCCAGGATTTCAGGGAGTAATCACTCGTCGTCTCCACCGCATCAGCCTTTGATTCTGCTGAGGCTCTCGATCTCTCCATGCTGGATACCAGAAGGTGAACCCTGTCTGTGATCAGCACAGCGAACCTGTCGCTGGAGAGGAAACTCGATGCATAGAATATGTCAGGATCGCAGATGCTGTCGCCCACAAGAAGCAGCCCATCGACTCCAAGAGCTCTGACAGCGCCAACAACAGCATCTCTAGACATGTATCGCTGTGACCATATCCCTAACAAACCCGAAGACGTCGCCGGACTGCTCGACGCCTGTGCCGGTGACAATCAGATCTGCGCCCGCAGACACGAGCTTCCTGGCGCTCTCTGCGTCGCGTATCCCGCCGCCCACGACAAGAAGGGCATCACCTATGGCATCCCTGACCGCAGATACCATGCTGGCAGGCACGGGCGACTCTGCGCCAGAGCCTGCCTCCAGATATATCAGCCGCATCCCGAGGTAGCGCCCGGCGAGGGCATACGCAGCCGCGATCTCTGGCTTTCTCCGCGGCACGAGCTTCGCGTCACCAACCCACCCGACCGTACCCCCAGGCTCCACCACTATATAGCCCATGGGTATCGCCTCGAGTCTGTATCTGGAGACAACCGGCGCGCCCAGCGCCTGGTTCTCTATGAGGTATCCGGTGGATCTCGAGTTCAGAAGGCTCATGAAGAATACAGCATCAGCGCTATCGCAAAGACCCGCAGCGCTGCTAGGAAAGAGAATCACCGGCAGATCCACAGATTCCTTTATGGCGCGAACGGTCCTGTCCAGTGTGGAGCCGGTGGCACCGACAGATCCGCCGACCATGATAGCCGTGGTGCCCGCGTCCGCTGCTGATCTCGCCATCTGCGCAGCCCGCTCCGGATCCTGCGACGCCGGATCTATGAGGGTCAGGTGTGCCGCGCCGTGCGACTCCACGGCATCCCAGAGCTCCGACTCCACAGGACCTATCTCGACACGCTTTCTGAGCATAGACCCGTTTATCCTCTGCTCTCCTTGGACTTCATCCTGAGACCCTTGTACCTGCATTTACGACAGCGTGTCGCCCTGACCGGGTTGCGCGCATTGCAGCGCATGCATATCTTGACATTCAGAACTCGATTTTCTGCCTCTGGAAATCTGGCCATGATGGTTACTCTCCCCGATGAAGGATGTCATTTGGCGCCGGGGTTGGGATTTTCATGGTGGACTCAGCGTCCGCGCCATTTTGAACCCAAGCGTCCCTGGAAGGGACAACAGGTCTCGAGCCTGCCGCGTATGGACCTCTGCCGCTGGAGCACGGCCCAGAGCTTGTCCGCTCTGCCACCCCGGCACGACTTCAGCTGAGAGATCTGATGGTTTATATCTGTTGCCCCTGTGGCTGCGCCCAGGAGCAGGGCAGCCTTCGCCCCGGACTGGAATTCACCATGCATCACAGCGATTTTCGCAAATCGTATAACCTCCTGGTCTGCAGGGGTGGCGGAAACTCCAGTCATCGGCCGGAGCAGTTGACATGAGAATCCCTAAAAACCTGATTTTTTGATATAAAATAGCATCTATACAATTACTTATCGACATGGGCAGATCGCAGAAAATGGGGGTTAATAGGAATACTCGACATGTATACGCCCCTCGAAGTGCTGGCGAGAGCTCCAGGCATCGGGTATCTCCAGGAGCCCGGTTTTCAGATCATTTACCGCCTGATAATCCTTCTCAGCTCGTCTCTCCTCAGCACCACGTAAAGCGCCGCAGCGATCAGCGGCACCAGCAGCATCGAAACTCCCGGAAGATGGCGCACCCGGACCACGGTCGCCAGCTCTGTGCTGACCTCAGTAAACCCAGATGTGTAGTTCACCCTGCACACCACAGGGTACTCCCCCTCCCCCAGTTTGGGGATCTCGATGCTCTTCGATTTCCCGGGATGGATCTCGCCGAGCTCGATCCCTGATCTCCTAATAACCACCGGAGATTCGATCTGAGCACTCACATTCTTCGCTGTCCTGTCGCCCAGATTCCTGATCTCAAGAGAGGATCCACTGGAGATCAGTGAAAGAACCGGACCTGAGACGACCTTCACCTCAACAGGGAAGACATCGGTGGAGTTCTCATACAGGAAATACACCTCGGGAGATGCCCCTCCAGACGTCTCGATGCCGGAGAGCCACATGTAGCTCAGTATGATGTCCACGGGATAGACGCCGATATTCTCGCCTGCAAGCGCGGCGACCTCCACTGTGATCCCGGACCCGGAGCGGAGAGAGCCGAGATGCAGTGGCTCGCTCAGCACCCTCAACCTCTCATCGTGGCTGACCGCCCTCAGGACCAGACATAAAGCATCAGAGCTGTTGAGGGTGTAGAGTGTCTCCTCTGTGGCATTCGTCTGAGCGTTTCTGATGCTCAGAATCATGCTGCCAATCCTTCCGGCGTCCAGCTCTGAGCTCACACTCTCAACCGCAAGCTCTGGTCTCGCATCTGCTGTGAGAGAGGCGATCAGAATCGCCAGAATCAGAGCGAATATTCTCATCAGACGCGTCCGCTCCATGAATTCACATTATGAGGCCGCGAAACGCCCTCCTGAGCAACCGCGGCCTGAGCTCATAAAGCTCTCAATCAGATCCGCGATCCTGCGGCCCGCCTCTCCGTCCCCGAAGACATGCGTCTGTGATCGGGGCGGCACAAAGCCTCTTGCATGCCTCACGATGCTCTCCCTGGAGGCTCCGGCGAGCACGTTCCAGCCATCGTTCACGGTCTCAACCCACTCGGTGCGCTCTCTGAGCGTGACACATGGTACCCTGAATATATACGCCTCCTTCTGCACGCCTCCCGAGTCTGTGAGTATCCTCAAGGCGTTCATTTCAAGCTGGAGCATATCCAGATACCCCACAGGCTTTATCACCTTTATCCTCTCCTTCAGGGAATCCCAGAGCCCGAGATCCCTGAGCCTCCTCTCAGTTCTGGGATGGCATGGAAATACCAGGTTGCTTCCGATATCCTCGAACGCGCCGATGATCTCCCGCAGCCTTTCACTGTCATCGGTGTTCTCAGCACGGTGGAGCGTCGCCAGAATGTACTCCTTCGGCCTGAGCTCCAGCCTTTCCAGAATCGTCGAGCGCTTTGATATGTCCATGCAGAGGTTCATCGCATCAACCATCACATCTCCTGTCAGGTACACGCCATCCACAATACCCTCGCGCCGGAGGTTATCCACAGCAGTCTCTGTGGGACAGCTGAGTAGATCCGAGCAGTGATCGACAAGCACGCGGTTGATCTCCTCAGGCATTCTCCGATCATATGACCGCAGTCCAGCCTCCACATGGACCAGGGTGATGTGGAGCTTCGCCGCAGCCAGCGCTCCAGCAAGCGTCGTATTCGTGTCTCCGAAGACCACGACCGCATCCGGCTCCTCCTTGATCAGGACGTCCTCGATGCGGGCCAGCATCTCCCCCGTCTGCCTGCCGTGGCTGCCGGATCCCACCCCGAGATGGTGGTCAGGCTCAGGTATCCCGATCTCTTCGAAGAATATTCTGTCCATCTCGTAGTCGTAGTGCTGGCCTGTGTGGACTATCACCTCCTGAAACCTCTCCCGCAAAGCCCTTGAGACGGGCGCGAGCTTTATGAAGTTCGGCCTCGCCCCGACAACAGATGCTACTTTCATTCATCTACCTCTCAACCCCGTGTGGCCATCCATACATCTATATCTGTCGATGACTCTTTCCCCGAAGCTCCCTCACATTCAATCACAAAAGTGCGCATCCTGGCTGTTCTCTCAAAAGCTTTAAGTGGTGTAAGCTCCAAAACAGAAGCTGGGATGCTCTGTGAACGGGAAAAGAACCAGGATCATCAACGATCCATCTGATCTGGTCCCTCTGCTCCAGGTTTTTGGCTCTGAATCTCACAAAAGAGTTTTCGATAAGCTCTGTGATCAGTGGCTTACTGAGAGGGAGCTTGTTGAGATCTTCGGAGACAACGAGAGTGTCAGCCAGTCCATAGAGCTTCTCCGGAAGAGCGGCCTGATAGAGACGAAGTGGAGGGTGCCGGAGCCTGGAAAGAGCCCGGAGAAGGAGTATCATTCAGCTTTCTCGAGGGTTCAGGCGAACTTTTTCTCGTCCATGGAGGATCTCAGCGACCTCATCAGGGTAACATTCATGTCTGATGAGGAGCTCAGGGACATAACAGAAAGGCTCAGGGAGAGGGTCCGTTCAGGCGTGACATCAATATCAACGCTCTCACGGGATCTCGGAAAGAGCCAGATGTATCTGAAGGCCGCTGCCAAACGTGCGAAGGGGTTGACGGTGAGGGGTCAGAGGATAGAGCTCTCAGAGGATTGATTCCAGGCGCAGGTCATTCAGGCCGGAGAGGTAGTGACAATGCCAAATGTTCTCCAGTCGAGGCGGGACAGCTCCAGGTTCCAGATACTTGTGGAGATCGCTGCGCATCAGCCGAACGTCAGGCAGAAGGAGGTGGCCGACAAGCTCGGTGTGACGCCACAGGCTGTCTCTGAGTACATAAAGGAGCTTGTTGCAGATGGCCTCGTCGAGACAGACGGCAGGATGCGCTACAGGATAACCAAGAGGGGCGTTGAGTGGCTCCTTGAGAGTGCAGCTGAGCTCAAGCGCTATGCCAGGGTCGTGATGGAGGAGATCATCAACCACGTCTCCGTATGGCCTGCGATCGCGAGGGATGATATATCAGAGGGTGAGCGTGTGACCCTCGAGATGGAGAACGGCCTCCTTTATGCCACGCATTACCGCCCGGATGTTGAGGCCAGCGGCATAGCGATTTCAGATGCCTCCAGAGGAGAGGATGTCGGGGTCTCTGACCTCCGAGGGCTCATAAGTCTCGAGGAGGGCAGGATAAAGATCTGCAAGGTCCCGAGGGTCCAGCTGGGCGGGAGCAGGCGTGTTGATCTTAAGACTCTTGCTGGCCTGATCCCTGAGAAAGGTCTTGTGGGAGCTCTGGGGATAGAGGCTTTGATCTCTCTGAGAAAGATCGGAAGGGAGCCGGATGTCTTCTTCGGCTCCAAGGAGGCGGTGGTCGAGGCTGCCTACCATGGCGTCTCCTCCATAATAGTAAGCGTCGATGAGCAGATCCCGGGGATTCTGAACCGGCTGGAGTCAGAAGGTATTAAGTACGAGCTCGTCGACCTCACCCTGACAGGATGAGCTTGAACGTTCTGGCGCAGGCCGAGAAATCCAGGATTCTTCTGCTGCCCATAAAGGATGACAGGGTGGTCTTCGAGGGATATCTTCGCATAAAGGATACCCCGAACGGACCCAGACCATACAAGTTTCTGGTCAAGAAAGATACCGTGAGGTATCTACCCCCAGACGATTCCGTGAAGCTGCTCCGGAAGGCAAGAGGCATCTTTGTGGCCAAGGGCGAAGAGGCTCTGGAGCAGAGATTTGTCGAGCTGCTTAATGCATACCAGCTGAAACATCACAGGGTATCTGTATGCCAGCACTGTCTCGGAAGAAAAAGGGTCACGCTTCTCGGAGAGGGCTCTGTGAGCTACAGGGGCTCCAGAATATGCTACAGATGTGCGGTCGATGAGATAAACAGGGAGGCCGAGTTCAGAGGGATAGGAAGAGCCGGGAGAAGGCACCTCGCGGGGATACTTGCGAGGAGGCGCGATCTGGATGAGGTCATGGATCTCCTGAACCTCCAGAGGATAGATCCGGATCTCACCCGTTTCGATGTCATACCAGCCTCTGAAGAGGTCGCATCTCTGAGCATTGATGATATCCAGATCCCCACAGAGCTGAGGGATTATCTGAAGAGGCGGCTCAGCAATCTCCTGCCGGTGCAGGCATTGGCTGTGAGGAAGGGGCTTCTCGAGGGAAAAAGCCTTCTTGTCGTATCGGCGACAGCAACCGGAAAGAGCCTGATCGGAGAGATCGCTGGTATAAAGAACCTGATCGAAGGGAGGGGCAAGCTTCTTTTTCTCGTCCCCCTCGTCGCCCTGGCCAACCAGAAGTTCGAGCAGCTCTCCGCTTATTCCGAGCTGGGATTCAGGACATCGATAAGGGTGGGCGTGAGCCGGCTGCGGCTTGGAAGGGCGTTCAGCCTGCCGACTGACCTGGAAGCTGATATCATCGTTGGAACATACGAGGGCATCGACCAGGTTCTCCGGAGCGGCAGGAGCCCTGGCAGGATCGGAACAGTGGTCATTGATGAGGTCCACATGCTCGAGGATCCAGAGCGCGGCCACCGGCTAGCAGGAATGATCGCGAGGCTGAGATTCGTCGCTCCCGGAGCGCAGTTCATCTACCTCTCAGCGACAGTCGGAAATCCGGCAGCTCTCGCAAAGAGCCTCGACGCGGAGCTGGTCGAATATGAGATAAGACCTGTGCCCATTGAGAGACACCTTATCTTCACATCACCTGCGGACAAGCTGCATCTGATAAGAAAACTGGTTGGCTCCGGGGCGTCTCTCAGATCCTCAACAGGATACAAGGGACAGACGATAATATTCACGAACTCCAGGAAAAAGTGCTTCTCCCTCGCACAGTCGATTCCGGGGGCGGCTGCGTATCATGCAGGCCTCCAGTACCATGAGAGGAAGAGGATAGAGGAGCTCTTCGCTCAGGGTAAGATCAACGCGGTCGTCACGACATCCGCGCTTGCAGCGGGCGTGGATTTCCCCGCATCGCAGGTGATATTTGAGACGCTTGCGATGGGGATCGAGTGGCTCACCGTCCATGAGTTCAACCAGATGCTCGGAAGGGCAGGCAGGCCCGGGTACCACGACAGGGGTCTTGTGTACATACTCGCAGAGCCCGGGAGGCGCTATAACGGCTTGGAGAGCGAGGATGAGGTCGCCCTGAGGCTTCTCAGCAGCTCTGTTGAGGATGTCTCACCGCATTATGAGGAGCAGCAGCAGCTCGAGGAGGTCCTCGCAAATACAGCTGTCGCCCGATCCATGGAGGAGCTGAGGGAGCTGCACAGGCTCACGATCGGTCTGGACGATCTGAACAGAGCCTTGGATATCCTGCGCGAGAGGGGTCTCGTGAGAGGCATATCTCCCACGAGGCTCGGCAGGGTGGTGGCAGCGCACTTCCTGAGCCCGGAGCAGGCGGATCTCGTGATAAGAGGCATAAATGCAGGGAGATCCCCCATAGAGATCGCCGTCGATCTCGAGCAGTTCGATGCCCTGTTCCTGAGGGCAGCAGACCAGATATCATTCAAGATCAGAATGCCGCTGGCACAGAGGGTATTCCAGGGGTCATTCTTCGATCTCATCTCTAGCCCAGATCTCCTAAAGCTCGATCGCAGGATCCAAGAGGAGTGCCTGCGCTTCGCCAGAGATTTCATGAGATGCACGTGCAGGGAGGCGCCGTACTGCGGATGCGTGGAGCGGGCAGTCTCGACGTGGATCCTGGAGATGAGATCACAGGGGATGGACCCGAAGGGGATTCTGTACGCCTTGAGCGACGATTACGGGATCTACGGATACGAGGGGGATCTGATCAACTACCTCGACCAGATTGTGAGATACCTGGAGGCGATCGAGGCGATTTCCAGGGTTCTGGGGAAGATGGAGATCGCAGAGGAAGCTGCCAGATCGAAGAGGGGGATTGAAGGGGTGGATGGGGAGAGGTGAATTGCCCTCTTGGCAGATTCTCTGGATGAACGACTATGCCCGATGATGTGAGCAGGGCGCAACTCAGCTCCTAAGGCAGCAAGCCAGCATTCAGGGCAGTGGGAGGCGGAATCCAAATGATGCAGATGGAGGGAATCATCCGACATCCGATTCTGAGCATTCTGTCTGCTCATCACTTTTCAGGGCTGCAAATGCATGTTTCTCCCTGGAGTGAGGTAGCGCTTTTCTGCTGAGGAATTCGAGATGCTTCACGATCTCTGGCAGATAAGAAGCAGGGAAGCCCAGCACCACCTCACCATCCCCCATGTCAGTGGCATCACGGCAGCCATAGCATCCCAGGCTGAAGTTCAGCCTTTTCTCAATATAAGGCAGAACTGTGGAGTCGACGCATGTCGCCTGGAGAACCGCGGTGCTGCTCTGCACCCTCTCTCCGCCCCGCGAGTGCATGTACGACAGAACTATCCACATGAGCTTTTCAGCTTCGCCCTCCACAACCACCAGATCCGGCGGATGCTCTGCAGCCTCCAGAGGATACAGATGTATCTGCTTCACCGCACCCATCCCCAGATGCGGCATATCCTCAAACATCCTCTGCGCGACGCTTTCGTCTGAGACTATCCCGAAGCTCACCATCCCCCTTCCGGTCCGCAGCGGCTCTGGCAGAGGCCTGAATCCGAACGCTCGGGCAGCGGCCGGGCACGATATCCCTTCGGCATTTAAAATGACACTTCTGCCATGGCGGGCACGCATCAGCGCCTGGCAGTATCGATGCCTATGAAGCACATCAGCTCCCTCCACTTTGCCATCCATCAGAAACCTCACACCAACAGGCGATGTGGACAGACCCAGTATCGCTATCATCCTACTTCCGAGCTCCCGGAGATCTTCAATATCTGGCATTTGCCCAACCCTCTGTACAAGATTATCTGGAACGCTCAGAGCTGGCGGCTGTATCCCTCCCACGAACCCGTATCGTGAGTGTCGATCGGATTGGTGTGCAGCAGCGCATTCCGACACGCATCTGAGCAATAACGCATCAAAATCTTTTGATATTTATGAATTGTGCTTCTTCAAACGATACAAGCAAAAGTGCTCATAATGTTGTGTTTATAGAGAGTGTTTTTCATTGCATATCCATATATCTCAATACATGATCTGCCGCCAGATACCATCTTCTACGGCATGAGAACATGCGCCCTATCACAGATCTCCAGCGGATTACCGCTCCAGCGAGATCATCGATTATCGAAGTCTCAGGATGAATCTTCGATCCTGACCAGAGTTTTCGAGCATATGGCTTATACATTAAAGTTATATACTATAGTATTCAAGCAACATATGTGTGCAGATATCCAGACCTTCTGGGACCGCTCCAGAGGATCCAGCGATACATCCGTGCGATGCACTGTCCGACCAGATGGGCCATAATCAGATGCATAGGGGAGGGGGAGAGGAGCACGAAGGAGATCTATAAGGAGCTGAGCTCTTATGGAGAGATCTCAATGCCAGGACTCTACTACCACCTCTCCGCTTTAAGGGAGGCAGGCATCATCGAGGCGGCGGGGTACAGGGAGAGCGGTGGTGGCATACCCGAGAAGGTGTGGAGGTTGAGGACCCGTAGAATCGTGATCGATCTGCTGGATGAGACGGAGGTGGAGTGAATGTGCCACATGAGAGGAATGGTATTTGAGATGCCGATGCATCATGGAATGCCTCAGCGTGATTTCTGCTGCTGCGCCGGATTCGGCAGGATCTCGGGCAGAGAGGAGATGGTAGAGAGACTTAAGGAGTACAGGGAGGAGCTGAAAAGCGAGCTGGAGCGCGTCGAGGCGAGGCTTCGCGCTCTCCAGTCCGATGTACAGGAATGAATTGCATCGTGGAATGGGCATATTTTCTTATTTCAGGAGAGCTCTGGGCGCGGACTCCAGGCCATAGGCAGTATGCTTCCAACGGATTGGTGCCAGTGAAGTATAGGATGATCCCTAGCCGTGAGGCAGTGTACTGGAGGATAGATGAATGCGATTCAGGTCAGCAGTCTGACAAAGCGATTCGGAAGCTTCACAGCGGTCGATCATATAAACTTCAGCGTTGCTGAGGGTGAGATATTCGGCTTCCTGGGGCCGAACGGCTCCGGCAAGAGCACCACAATAAGAATGCTGACGGGAACGGTGAGGCCTGATGAAGGGATCGCCGCCGTAATGGGATATGACATCTGTAAATATCCGATCAGGGCGAGGGAATCGATCGGATTCGTGCCGGAGATGGCCAATGCGTATGTTGAGCTGACAGCATGGCGGAATCTGATGTTCATGGGCGAGCTCTATGGAATTCGCCGGAGGGAGCGAGAGAGACGCGCCAGCGAGCTCCTGAAGCGATTTGGCCTTTACGACCGGAGGGGCGACCAGGTGCGCGCCTTCTCTAAAGGAATGAGACAGAGGCTTCTCCTCTGCATGGCGCTGATAAACGATCCACCTGTGCTCATACTCGATGAGCCTGCATCCGGCCTGGACGTCGAGAGCTCCAGGCTCATCAAGGAGGTCATACGTGAGTTGAATCGAGATGGCACGACTGTGTTCTTGACGACGCACGACATAGAGGATGCCAGCCAGCTCTGCGATAGGGTGGCGATCATAAATCGAGGTGTGATCATCGCAGTGGATCGCCCCGAGGCGCTCAGGCTGGCGGGCAGCGCACATCACTGCATCGAGGTGAGCTTCAGCAGATCAGTTGATGAAGGGGGGATAGCGGGCGTAAACTCTGTTCGAGAGGTCATGAAGTCCGGAGACAAGCTCAGGTTGTACGTTGATGACATCGATACTGCAATTGCAAGCATCGTGGAGTATGCCAAGACCAACAACATGAGAATCTTGGCGCTCAACACGCTTGCGCCCTCTCTGGAGGACATATTCGTGAGGCTCACGCACAAAACAGGAGCTGAATAAATGAGATATCTGGAGCAGCTTCGACGATCTCTTGCCATCGCCAGAAAGGATGTCTGGATCTACTACGCCAAAGGTCCGGTCATGGTCTTCGGCATAATCTTCCCGCTCTTCCTGCTGATGGCATTCACGATCGGGAGGAATATGACAGTAAAAGACCTCTTTCCAGGGCTGATGGGCATGGCGATATTCTTCACATCAACAGCAGTCGGTCCGGCGATCATCCCCTGGGAGGCGCGGTCCAGAACCCTGGAGCGCCTCGTGACCGCGCCTGTTGGGGTTTGGGCACTGCTTCTGGGTGACGTCATAGCATCCTTTGTCTTCGGGATGATGATATCTCTGCTCCCCCTCGCTGTCGCAGTGATGATGGGAGTTGAGGTTCTCCATGTTATGATCTTTTTAGTGGGAATGCTCCTCGCGACGTTCTGCTTCGCATCTCTGAGCATACTCCTGTCAGCCTATCCGCCCACGGATGTGCCCGCGACGGTTATGATGCTCTCCTCACTGGTTCGCTTTCCATTGGTATTTATCAGCGGAGTCTTCGTGCCGGTGGATCAGCTGCCAGGATGGGGGCGTGCCATATCCTCAGTCTCACCGCTCACGTACTTTGTCGATCTGGCGAGGTATTCGATAAGCGGCATCAGCTACTATTCAGTCAATGTGGATCTGGCGGTCATGGGTTTGTTTGCAGTCGTCTTTCTCGTAACAGCGATAAGGCTTCACGAGAGATTCCTCCCACGGCGTTTGTCCTGACAGCGCTGAACAAAACTGCTCGGGGCAGAGATGCTTGAGCAGATGCTTGGGGAACATGCTCAATACGTTGAGCTAAATTGCCATCTCGACGGATCTCTGGATGAACGACTCTGCCATAACAGCTTCACTTGATCGGTAACTCAAGCACGCTCACTATATTGAGCAAATACTGCTTGGGCCAAACAAAAAGGTGAATGAAAAATTATTGCATGGACCTCACATCTGATGGTGGGTCTATGCCTGGTTGCAATCTTACGTCAGCGCGCTCATTCCCATGGCTGGCGGTATTATGCTGGCTGGCGATGAGAATATCTCCTCCTTCTTCTCAGTCACATCGAAGAACTTCCTCGTGCTCAGCTGGGTCGGCTGTTTCGTTGTTGTGGTCTCCTCAGTCTCTGTTGCATTTGTCTGAGCGGCCGGTGCAGGCGGTGCAGCCTCAGTGATGACCGCAGGTGTGTACACGGATGTATCTGGATTTATCCACATCGCTGTGAACTTTCCGCTATCCACAACACCTGTCGGGCTGTACACACTGTAGGTGCCTGTGATTGTATCCTCTGAGTAGCTGCCCTTCAGCACGATGGGCACCAGGCTCTTGCCCTTCAGCGCGGTCAGGACAAGATCTACGCTGTTATCATTCACACTCCCAACAACAACGCCGTTCCATGGCTCAGCGCCCTCGTACTTCGCAGATCCGAAGAGCTCAGATCCGCTCTGGTTCAGCGCCATGGTTATCTGCTCCCCGCTGCTCAGGCTCAGGGACCAGATGTACTGGAGGCTCAGCGGAGCCGCCTCAGCGGTCACATTCGATGTCACATTCGCATCCACAGTCACGTTATCCATGCTCATGGTGGCGTTCTCCGCCCCCGCTGCCTGATCCTCGCACATCGCTGCACCGATGATGAGCAGAAGAAGCAAGCCCATGTACAGAAACCTAGTCAGCAAGATATAACCTCCTTGTATTCGTCACTTGCCTATGTTCATGGCAGAGGGATCTGATCGCATAATAAGCTTTTCGTCGTACACTGGATCAGAAACCCCGATAAATCAGCAGAACTGCCCGCGAATGCAGTTCGTCTTTAGTCGAAGTTGTGCTGGCTGGGCGGTCTGCCAGCACACCGGAATCATCATCAACTTCGGATGTTCTTGGGCGTCTGGGCACAGACCTTAGAAGATTGTCTCAGAATAGCCAGCTATCGATGGATTGCGTAAATGTCTCTGAACCCGGAGGCATTACAGGATCACCCATCGCAGCCGATTGCGGGTGCAGTTTTGAGACGACTTCGAGAATTAGACCACGATCTGCAGGGAGAGATCGCCTAGAACTCTGCGTTCTCCAGAGCTCTGCTGCATCTGCATGATCTCTGCTCAGGGATCCTCAAGACCGCTCTTTCGATTATCCTGGCGAGATCGCTCATGGATTTTCTCTCGACGCTCACGATCTGGCTGATATCAACCCGCCCCTCGCCTGCGGTGTTCGTCACCAGACAGACCGATGCGTAGCACAGGGATTTCTCCCTTGCGAGCACAACCTCCGGGTATCCGGTCATCCCCACCACATCGCCGAAGCTTCTGAGCATTCTTATCTGGGCGGGCGTCTCGAAGTGCGGCCCCTCGGTGCACACATAGACGCCCTCGTAGGGTTCATGCCCCTCGGCTCTGCAGGATTCCATCAGCACATTTCTCATCTCAGGGCAGTATGGCTCGCTCATCTCCACATGAACCGCGCGATCCTCGTAGAATGTGGATATCCTGGATTTCGTGAACTCTATGAAGTCGTTCGGTATCACGAAGCTCCCAGGGGGTGAGATCATAGAGCCTACCGTGTTTATGGCTATGACTCTCTCAGCGCCCGTAGATTCCGCGGCGCAGATTATCGCCCTGTAATTGACGCGGTGCGGCGGGAGATGTCTGTCGTCGTGCCTTGGAATGAAGAGGACATCCCTACCGCTGATCCTCGATGAGATCGCCCTGACGTTTCCGTACGGCGTGGCTATCTCGCTCTGCTCTCCCCCATGTGTCAGAACCCTGCCGACGATGACCACATCAGCATTCATAGATGGATGCCGGACGCGCGAGGATAAAGCGGTTTTGTCTGGAGATCTGCGTCTCAAATATGCAGCAGATCTTCTGTCAGACGCCTGGATCTGATGTTCTGAGGGCGTCAACAATAAGAGCGCGCAGCTCAGAGCATGGTGTATGAGATGTGAGATATGCGGTGCTGAGGGAGGGCCCCTTCTCAAGGTCATGCACAGGAAGCTGGGGCCCAGAAGGATATGCGAGAAGTGCTACGAGCGGGAGATCGAGATGCTCATGGAGATTAAGCGCTGCTGCTGATGCACATTTTGGGATACAGCCCTCTTCAGCAGGGAGATGGAGGTAGCTGAGCAGTAAAAAGGCAGGAGAATTAACAGCATGGAATCGCACAGCAGCGCGCTCAGCACCGAACCAGAAAGCCTTATATCAAACGAACCCGGTACGGAATAGACAGCGCGGGGGTAACCAAGCCAGGCCAACGGTGATAGACTCAAGATCTATTCTCGCAGGAGTTCAAGGGTTCAAATCCCTTCCCCCGCACTTAAGTATATTGATTTTGATTTATAACTCTCAGAAAATTCAACCTATCGCTCTTATCCATCTGACAACTTTTTCGCAGAGACCCCGATCCTGCTATGCGCTCGTTTCGACTTACCTTCGACTGCGTCGAAGAGTTTCGACGAAGTCGAAAAGTACTATCGTCTCACGATGCTGGTTTGTGCCAGGTGGCTATCACTCGTATGCATGTAAGAGCTCTTCAGCGCCGCTAGATGCTTTCGATCGCTCGTCCACCTGGTAGTGGAAATGAGCTCGCTTCGCAGCACGGCGCGGCTCGCGTGACAGACCACAAGGAGAGGGGGTTGGGGAGGGGAAAAGAAAATGTGTGAGCATGAAAATCGTTAACATTCCATCACGCCCACACAGCGTCCAACTACGGGACAAACCAGCGAGACTACGGGAGAACCGAAATCATGCGGTGCTGTACCGGAAACCAATTCATAAAGGTCTTATCTGTGATCTGCGCCCATTGCCGAAGCTGGACTGAATGACCATGCAGATTCATGGGTAATGCAGAATGGAGCATCTTCCTCACCTTTAAATATAGGATCTGATCATTCCACCGGAAGACGAAAGACCAAGGTTGATCCCAAATGAAGGAGCAAGTAGAGATAAGGACACTCAAGGAAGGAAGGTATATAATAATCGATGACGAGCCCTGCATAATCAAGAGCATAGCGCATTCGAAGCCAGGCAAGCATGGTGCGGCCAAGGCGAGAATAGATGCGATAGGCATATTCGACAATCAGAAGAGATCCATCGTCGCGCCGGTCACCACAAAGGTCTACGCCCCAATAGTCGAGCGGAAGACCGGGCAGGTGCTCTCTGTTGGTGAGACCAGCGTTCAGCTCATGGATCTCAAGGACTACACCACCATAGATGTACCGATAACAGAGGATATGAAGCCAAAGCTTGAGCCCGGAAAGGAGGTGGCCTACCTCTCATCAATGGGGAAGGTCAAGATGGACATCAGGTGAATGTCACAGGCATCAGACTAAACGCCGATCGCATCTCTTATCATGGACTGGGTCTCCTCTGGCGTTCCTGTGGTGTTGACCTCCCATACAGATGAGCTCAAGAGCATCGCCCTGAAGAACCCGCTCCGGATCCTCCTCTTGAGATCCCCATCTACGAGCAGATGGGGGTTGAAGTAACCGTTTTTTTCGACCCTCTGCACTGCCTCCTCAGGAGAGAGGCGCACGATCCGGTCGTCCGAACGATCTCGTTTGAGGATGAACACATGCCGTATCGTGGTGAGAGGGAGTATTCTGCCCTTACCTATGGCCCATCTGAGGTCGACCACACCCCGGCCCATGGAGTCGAGCTCCGCCTTCTCCACAAGCCAGGAGAACTCCTTCCAGATGCTGGAGAGCTCGGATCTTATGTAGAAATTCTTCTCGGATCCATAGCCCAGGACGTCTCTGCCGTAGATCCTCCCGAAGAACCAGTCGTCCGATACCACCCGCACCCTGGGATCCCTGAGAAGGCCGTAGGTGTGCGTCGTCTTTCCCGTGCCTGAGCCTCCCATGATGCATATCCCCCTGCCATCGAGATCGAGGCATGCGCCATGCACTGAGTGTATCCCATGCTCATCCTCCAGGATGTCTCCCGCCAGCGCGAGAGCAAGAGACTTTATCCATCCATAGTAATCGAAATTCACAAGAAACGCTGTCTTCGACTGTGGATCGTACATAACCCGGTTCTTCTCCCCAGGCTCATTCACAACGTACATCCGCCCGTGAGAGCGGACGCTCTGGGACATGAAGTAGAAGCTATCCTCCCATCTGCTTCTCACATCACGCATGCCTGTGAGAAGCTTTATGCAGCATCCGTATATCTCAGATTTGACCTCATAAAGAACCTGATCCGCATACCTCTCTGCGAGCTCGATCTTTCTATCTGGAGAGATCAACTCCACGGAGTATCTCACGCTGCTATCCTCCTTTATGATATTATTTCCACCGCCATATCTCCGGACGAAGCTGGGAAGATGCGGGTGTGTGTGGCATGGAGCTGCACATCAGAAACCGGCCGGTTCGAATGAGGAAGTCGCTGTACCGATCTGCATGCTGGATTACGCAGGACGATTGGGAGGAGGGGGTTACATGACCGGAGGCACTCCCACACGCTGCGCAGGTGCGCATGCCTCCGCAATGGAATACCGATTCTCCACCTCGCTCCTGTGGATCGTGTTGTACGTGCAGAATGGAATAATTCTGCCATCCGGAGTGGCGTAATGTATACCGCATCTGCTCACCCGCTCCAGGTCCAGGTTGTACAGATCCTGGAAGTGCATGGCACCTATGAACAGGTTTCTGGAGTGGAACTCCCTCAGGGAGTCGAACGTGCCCGTCCTCAGAACATTCATCAGGAGCTTTGTGATCTGCAGATCCTTTGGGGCTCTGCTCTCATCTATAAACCCGGGGAGATCCTTCAGGAGTGCCGCCTGCATTCTGAGCCTCGATATCTTTGACCCGTTGTACTCCTGGAGTATCTCAGTGAGCCTCTCCATAAGGCCCTCCACATCCACAAACCTCGTTATGGGCATCAGCCTCTCGTCCTCGCAGTAGACATAGGTTGCTGCACCGCAGCATGGATGGACTGTGAAGACCAGCTTCGGCTCGTTGGTCAGTGCCTCCACAACCTTCGAGACTGGAGCGACGAAAGGAACCGGATAGAAGTCATCCCTGGAGATCTGCCCCTCAGTCTGCTCCTCTATCGATCTTATCAGGTCGGGTATCGTGATCCTGTTTGATTTTCGCTCTGCCTCCTCGACCCTCCCCGCAAAGGATATAGGCTGCATGTTGACCCCGCGGATGACATCCAGATTGCGGCTCGCGAATCTGATGATCTCGCCTAACTGGAAGTCGTTCACTCCTTTCGCAACCGTTGGGACCAGAACTACACTCTTCAGCCCCCCTCTTCTGCAGGACTCTATCGCGCGGATCTTCATGCCGAGCAGATCCCTGCCCCTCATTTTGATATACGGACCTGCATCCACCCCATCGAACTGCAGATAGACCGTGCTCAGTCCTGCCTCGCTGAGCCGTTGCGCCAGGTCGGGAGATGCTGCGAGCCTCAGTCCGTTCGTGGCGATCTGGATCTGCGTGAAGCCCATGCTCCTGGCGAGAGCCACCATCTCCGGAAGATCATCGCGCACTGTGGGTTCTCCACCTGAGAACTGCACAGCATAGCAAGAGACCGGACGCTCCTCCCGCAGGATCCTCAGCATGCGCTCGATCTGCTCCATAGTGGGCTCGTAGACCCGTTTGGGGGATGCATCTGCAAAGCATATCGGGCATGCGAGGTTGCATCTTGTCGTAACATCTATGTTTGCGAGAAGCGTTGAGGTTTTGTGGTTATCGCAGAGACCGCAGCTGAACGGGCAGTCTCCCTTTGTGAGGGAGTTCTCTATGCTTCTGCCGGTCTCGATATATCTCATAAACCTTCTGTAAAGCTCGGCATCTGACCAATAGACATCCTCGAACTCTCCATGCTCCGGACAGGACTTCCGAATCATGACTGCCTGCTCCCGCTGGAATATGCGCGCACTTACAGTCCTGAGACACACCGGACAGACGGAAGCCACATCCCTGTCTATTGTATTTAATGCCATAACGACCATACTGTTACTTTACAGAAAGACATATAAAACCTTCTATCAAAGATACATACTGAATGTCGGAGAAGAATGCGATCAAGGCTCTGCGTGACCTCGGGCTCACAGAGTATGAGGCCAGAGTTTACACAGCACTTACCAGGCTCAAGGCAGGGATAGCCTCTGAGATCCATCAGATCTCCGGAATACCTAGGCCTGCAGTATATGGCGCTCTGAAAAGGCTTGTGATGAGGGGCATAGTGGAGGTCCAGCCGTCTAAGCCCATGAGGTACAGGGTTGCGGATCCCGCTGCAGCGCTCGAGCGGCTGAAGAGCAGCTTCATGACCGATGCAGAGGCTGCGCTGCACGCGCTGGAGGAGGTGTACTCTTCCGACAGTTTCGGGCGCGGGGAGGAGGAGATAGGGATCTGGGTGCATCAGGGAGCCGGCAGGGTGTACGAGAAGGTTATTGAGGTGCTATCAAGAGCAGAGCGGGATCTTCTCATAATCAACCCCTCTCTTCTCGAGAGCATGGGGGATCTGTACAACATATTCCTGCATGTGAATGAATTCGTAAGAAATATGCTGGATCGTGGCGTATCGATCAGGGCTGTATGTCCTCGAGATACAGCTGTCTGGGACATCCCTGGTGCCGAGCGGAGATTCCATCCCTGGAGGGAGAAGGGGATCTGCGCGATGATACCTGACAGAGGCGATGTGCTTGTGATAGTCTCCGGCGAGCACGGGGCAATGGCGATAACAGCGGGAGATGCGCTCTCCAGGATGTACAGGGATCTGGGAGAGGCATTATGGAGAGCGTCTGCGAATAGATCGGTCAGTGAATGCAGCGGTCAATGCGCCCCTAATGGACCAGACGCCGGATATCTTCAAATCTAAATACTAGAAATGCATCCATCACGCCTGATGCCAGCTGTCAGCAGACCTCTTTGCGCAACTATAAACACAGGTCAGATCAGATCCCAGACTCGCAGAAGCCCTCTGAAAGCCCGCTCTCGTGGGGGCATGAATATGATATCAATGACCTGGAGGCAGCATTTCACTAACTGCATGCGCTATTTGCACTGCAGAGCCCGGGCTCAGAGCGGGTTTGTGTGCGAGCTGAATGGAGGGGCATATTGGTTATGAACGCCGATCCTGGAGATCATTTTAAAGACCTGTGGGTGATAACCTTCGTGGGCAGGGACCGGCCCGGCCTCATACGTGATATACTCCAGCTCCCTGCAGAGCGGAATGTGAACATAGTGGATATGGACCAGAGGGTGCTCCAGGGGCTGTTCGTCATGTCCGTGGTCGCGGATTTCAGCAGAGCCGCGATCAACCCAAAAGAGCTTGAGATGGAGATGCAGAGGCGATCCGATTCCCTGGGAGTGCAGTGCATGTTCCTGCCGCTGGAGAGATACCGTGGAATAAGAAGGAGCAGGAAGAACCTCTACGTGGTCACGATCCTCGCAAGGGACAGGGTCGGCATAATAAGAGATGTTGCATCTGTCGCGTCCACCAGAGGCATAAACATCGAGAGGGCTGCAGTGACCGCTCGCGGCGATCTGATATCGATAGAGTTCGTGATGGACTTCGGGGAGGCAGACCCTGATGAGTGCAGGCGGTGGATCAGATCAGAGTGTGAGCGGTTGGGTCTCGATGTTGTGGTCCAGAGGCTGGATAAGGCCCAGAAGGAGAAGCGTCTGATCGTCTTCGACATGGATATGACGATTGTTGACTTCGAGATAATAAACAGGCTTGCAAGCTTCGCTGGCGTCGATGATGAGGTGAGGATGATAACTGACAGGGCTATGAACGGCGAGATCGATTTTGAGGAGTCGCTCAGACGCCGCGTGAGGCTTCTGAAGGGGATGCCTGTCTCGGCGCTGAAGGAGATCGCGGATCAGCTCTCCCTGACGCCGGGGTCTGAGGAGCTCATACACCACCTGAAGCAGATGGGCTACAAGATAGCGCTCATAAGTGGAGGATTTACATACTTCACCGATGTATTGAAGGAGCGGCTTGGTTTCGACTACACATTCGCCAATGAGCTCGAGATACAGGACGGCCGTCTGACAGGGGAGATCAAGGGCGAGATCATCGATGCAGAGGCGAAGGGAGAGATAGTCAAGCGGCTCGCTGAGATGGAGGGCATCAGCCCGGACAACATAGTTGCTGTTGGAGACGGGGCAAACGACTGTCTGATGATACAGAACGCAGGACTCGGCGTGGCGTTCAATGCGAAGGATGTGCTGAAGAAGGTCTCCGACGGGTCGATATCGAGAGAGAACCTGCTGGGGCTGCTGAATATTCTGGGGCTGGCTGACAGGAGAAGCCTGCTCTGAATGGCTGGCCGCGCTGTGGGAGGCATTCGCTTTACTTTTAGCCACTCTGTGATAACCGAGTGGATCCCCGATCTAAACAGTCGATCGGTCTGGCAAAAAAAGTCGGGGAGCATTTCCTCCGCATGATTGGCCATCAAGCGGCTGCGCTGACCGCCGCAAGCAGCGCCTCACCGTTGTGGAGCATCATCTTATCGAGCGTCTCTGTTCCCTCGACCGCCCCGGGGAAGTTTGTGAGGATCACATGAGTGGCGTTGATCTCCTTTGCGATCTGCTCTCCCACCCTGACACCGCTCTGGAGGTTGTCCACAACTATGGAGACGCTGTTCTCCCTGCCCGCCTTTATCAAATCGTCCACGTCCTTCAGCGAGAGCTTCTCCTCAGAGGCGTACGTCTTCACTATATCAAATCCCATCCATGAGACGAAGCCGGACTGCCATTCCATGCACAGGACCTTCACGTTCTCCGTGCCCGCCTCCCTAGCCCTCTTGCTCAGAACCTCGGATACGTTCTGGAAGCGCTCGACCAGCACTTCTGCTCTCCGATCATACTCCCCTGCATGCTCCGGATCGGCCTCCTTGAGAGCAGCCGCGATCTGCATCGTCTTGTTTATCGCCATCTGCGGCGTGTTCCAGGGACCGGAGAGGACTATCACCTTCTGATCTGGCCTTGTGATGTTCTTGAGCCACCCCTCCATTCCATGCTGGAATATTATGCTCGCCTCGTTCAGAGCGGCAACCTGCGATGGCTTCAGGTCCCAGTGATCTGGACACACACCGGAAGAGACTATGTAGGTGACATCGACATTATCCCCGCCCACGCCCTTTATGAGATCCTCCAGGGTGGAGGTCGTGGCCACTATCTTGATCGGCTCAGCATATGCTGAGTGAACAGCGATCAGCGATAAAATCAGGAGCAATATCGCTTTCTTCATACTAATCACAGAATAATGATTAATAAGTTCTATATTTAAGGATTATGGTAATAAAGGGTGTGTCTATCATTCAAATTTATTTTATACTAAATCTTGATAGAATTCTCAATGCATAAGCCAGTACTCTCAGAAGTATCCTTGTAATAGTTGTCTCTTCGAGGAAACATGGTATTCTATCTCCAAACCAATTGGTCAAAGCACCAAAGAATCCTTCACAAACTGATCTGTGTTTGTATATTTCGCTATTAAAGATCCGATCTCTGATTCTGGATCCAAAACCACCGGCACTTATTTTTCTCGGTTTAATAACAGGCATGTAACCTTTATCTACAACATCATTCAAAAATTTCCTGGAATCATATTCACCGTCACCAAATAAATAGC